>JBOGFL010000615.1:0-3167 GCA_050743285.1 Acidimicrobiia bacterium | reverse complement strand
TGTCGGTTCGAAGCGGATCGCCGAACCCACCACGGTCACGAGCGCGACCGCGGCCAGGCCCGCCGCCGCGAACCCGAGCGGTCGCGGCGCGCGCCCTCTCAGCGCGAGCAAAGCATCGAGCAGAAGCCCGTTGGCGGCCACGACGAGGAACGTGAGCAGCATGACGCCACCCCAGCTTGCGAGATCGCGCGCCGGCGGGATGTCGTGGAAAGCGACACCCACTTCTCCCCACGGAAGCCCGCCCAGCGGCCAACGGCCCCGGGACGCCTCGAACACGACCCACGTCGCGGCGACGAGCCACGCGGACCGCATCCCGAGTCGATTGAGACCGCCGACGACGAGCCCGGTCACCGCCATGTACGCCGCGGCCGCGAGCACGAGCGGCAGGATGGCGACGGCACCGAAATAGCGGATCCACTCGACCAGCGGTCCGTAGAAAAAGATGCCGAACACGAAGCCGTACAGCGCGGCGCGTCCCGGCGACGCGTCACGCCACGCCCAGAGCAGCGGAACCAGCGCGACCAGAGCAATCGGTCCGAGGTCGAGAGGCGGGAATGCCGACCAGAGCACGAACCCCGACGCCCCGCTCGCGATGAGCTGCGGCCAGGGAATCGAGCGGCGGGGCCGGGAAGGAAGTGAACGAGGTGCAGTCGCCGTTGGTGTCGTGACTCCTGCCGATGACGGCGCCGGCGGCGCGACCGACTCGGAGCCGCTCAGACGCAGTCTCGACACAGCATCCGCTTCTCGTCGGCGAGCTGAGTGCGAGGCAGCACCAGGAAGCACGACGAGCACAGGAACTCCCCCGGGCGCCGGGGCACGATCCGCGTCGGGGTCTCCCCCGGGTCGACCTCGATCTCCTCCTCCGCCTCGTCGTCCTCCTCGAGGGCACCACTGGCGGTGCGTTCCTTCAGGAGAACGTCGAGCGGCTCCTCGACGTCGTCGGGGTGCAGTTCCTCGTCGAGGTCGAGGACGTCCTCGTCGTCTTCGCCCTTCTCACCTCGCCGGCGGGTGCGCGTCGTGGTCGTAGTCGTGGTCGTGGCCGCGGCCGCGACGGTCTCGGGCGGCGCGACTTCGGGTGCGTCCGGGCCCTCGCCGTTCTCGCTGCCCTCGACCTCGTCGAGGTCGTCGACGACGTCGACGTCGAGATCGGCCTCGACGGCCTCCTCTTCGTCCTCGAGTTCGTCCTCGTCGACGTCGGCGTTGCTGAGATCCGGCTCGGCGGCCTCGTCGAGATCCTCGTTGCTCATCAATACGCTTTCAGAGACGTGCAGGCGTGCCGCGAACGCGCATCCACAGCGGTTTGCTCCCGGCGGCGGCGGAGTATAGGGCCGGTCGTGCCCTCAACCGAGGCGGCGGGGCGGACATTCCCGCCCGGGCGCCGCCCGGCCTCTATTTCGGCAGGGCCCAGGAGACCGTTGGGGCCGCTGTTTGGCCTCCTCCGCCCTCGGCAGCGAGGTTATTCCAGCGTTCTCTACTGGGCCTCCTGGACCCCCCGAGCCCCCATCACTCCCCTTCCGACCAAGCCGGGCCGGCTCGACGTGCCGAAAGGCCCACGACCAGGGGTGCAGGGGCGGCCTGTAGTACGCCCGAGAATCGGGGCTGCTGTCAAGCGGAGCGCCCCCGTGCTGACCTGCGGCAACGCGCGTCGATCCTGGTCAGGGTGTTGCGCGTTTTTTTTCGCGCGGTCGCCGGGCCGCGGCTGCCCGCTCGGCATCGATGCGCGACAGCTCGTAGCTCTCGTGGTCGGCGTGCGACATCGCGGCCGCCAGCGCGCGGTGGCCGGCCTCCTCCTCGACGAGGCGGTGCATCTCCTGGCAGACCTGGCGGTAGGCGGGGTGCCCCTGCGGGGTAGTCCGCAGCTCGATGACGTGCATCGCCTCGCGAGCGTTCATCTGCATCACGAAGCGCACGTTGTACGCCAGCGCCACCGCGTAGGCGGCCTGCTCAGGAAAGCGCTCGCGGAGCGCGGCGTGCAATGCCTTCGAGCGCTCCATCGCCTCGACGAACCGATCGCGCTCCCCGGCCTCGATAACCGCGTCGGGAAGGTCGTAGCCGAGGTCGGTTCCGAGCCGTTGCCACTCGATGGTGAGCATCCGGTGGCGCTGGAGGTCACGGAAGGCTCCGTAGTCGCACACCACGTCGAAGCGGTAGTCGACCCGTTCGAAGGCGCGCCCCGGTTTGTGCCGCCGGTTGGTGCGGTCGCCGACGTAGCTGCGGAACAACGCCGCCCGGTCGGCGTCACCGAGTCGCCGGACCCGGTCGAGAACCTCCGCCTCGGAGAGGCTCGTGTGCGGGTAGCAGATCGCGGCCAGCACCTTGTCTTCCCCGTCGGGATCGAAATCGGTGAGCGTGACCCCCGGCGCGGGGGCGGGCGTGCTGTCCTCGAACACCCGCTCGACGAGCGCCGCCGTCTGCTCGCGAGTGCGGGCGAGGTAGGCGCTCCACGCGCCGCCCCGGTCGGGCCGGTCGACGCGGGTGAGGAACGACGGGATGACCTTGCGCAGCTCGTCGAGCATGAGGTCGGCGTACTCGCGGGCCTCGGGCAGCGGGTGCGATCGCAGCCGCAGCAGGAGCGCCTCGAACGCCTGGCCGGTGCCGTAGATGCCGACGTTCGACAGCGTCGCCGCCGGCAGCACGCCGCGGGCAGCATCGCAGGCCTTGGCGCGGATCGTCTGCTTGTAGACGAAGTCGGAGTCGCCCGGCTCATTCGGGTACTGCTCGCGTGCCCACTCGGCAATGCCGGGCAGCATCGCGGTATACAAGTCGAAGAGCGCGTCCATCTCGCCGACGTAGCGCGCACCGAGGGACGACGTGAGCACCTCGGGATCCCGGTAGTAGCGGTAGCGGCCGCCGAGGCGCGCGTCGTACGGGATGTAGCGCGTCGACTGCTCGAGGTAAGCCATGAGCCGGCCCCACTCGAGGACCTTGGTGAGTAGGTTCGATGCCTGTTCGCACGCGAGGTGGACGCCACCCAGTTGTGCGACCGAGTCGTCGCCGTAGTCGTAGAACACTCGCTCGTACAGCTCTTCCGCCCGGCGCAGGCCGACCGTCGCGTCGACGGTAAGGTCGCCAGTGAGGTCGAGGTCGCCGACGAACTCATCGATGAACAGGCGGCGCAGGCTCTTGTGGCTCCGCGAGTAACGGGCGAACAGGGCGCCCTTCACGAC
>JBOGFL010000614.1:0-4751 GCA_050743285.1 Acidimicrobiia bacterium | reverse complement strand
CCCGAAGCGCTCCCGATCGGCCGCAGCGTCGCGGTCGAGCAACGGCAACAGGCGGGCGACCTGCGCGTCGGTGGTGCCCGAAATCGCGATCCAGTTGCCGTCCGCCGTTTCGTAGACGTTGCGAGGGACTCCCCCCGCCACCCGGCTCCCCATCCGGTGCGGCGGCGGCCCGCCCGCCGCGAACGCCGTCACCCCCGGCGCGAGGATCTGCAACACCGGCTCGTACATGCTCACGTCGACGTGCTGGCCCGGCCCGCCCTTCGCCCGCGAGTAGCACGCGGCCAGCGCACCGAGTGCCCCCGCAGTGCCCGTCAGCACGTCGCCGAGCGCGACCGACGCCAGCATCGGCGGCCCGTCCTCTTCCCCTGTCATGTGGCTGAACCCGGCGAACGCCTCGGCGAGCGTGCCCGCGCCGGGGCGTTCGGCGTACGGGCCCTCCTGCCCGTAGCAGGAAACGCTGACCACGACCAGATCGGGGTTGAGCGCGGCCAGCTCGTCGTACGTGCAGTGCCACCGGTTGCGCATCTCGGCGGGGAGGTTCTCGACGAGCACATCGAACTCGGTGACGAGGCGACGGAACGCCTCCTGTCCCTCGGATGACTCGAGCTCGAGCGTGATGCCCCGCTTGTTGCGGTTGACCAGCGCCCACATCAACGAGTGGCCGTCCCGCGCCGCGCCCATGCGGCGGAGAGGGTCGCCCGCCGGTGGCTCGACCTTCACCACATCGGCGCCGAAGTCGCCGAGGATCGCGGCCACCAGCGGCGCCGCGAACAGGTTCGAGATGTCGAGTACGCGCAGACCCGCGAGGGCAGCGTCCATGGGTCGGCACGCTATAACGACACGGTGACTCGACCGATCAGCCGGCTCGCCTTCCTCGCTGGTCGTCGAGCGCACGCTGGACGCGGTCGGGCCCGGACCGGTCGTCAGCCTGCATTTCGGTCACGAGGGAACGGTCGCCACGCTCCCGCTGATCCTCGAGGGCTCGACGAGGCCGGCCTCCAGCCCGTCATCGCGTCGGAACTGCTCGGCGGGCCGTTGACTGGCGGCAGAATGGCGGTCATCAGATGAGCAACCGCCCGCCCGCCGTCCGCATCGACGACCTCACCGACCCCTGGTACCCGCCCGAGGTCGAGCCGATCCGTGCAGCCATGGCCGAGATCGGCGAGACGCTCACGCTCGAACCGGAGCCGCTGATGGCGGCGGCAATCGAGGCCACCGGCCTCGACGACTTCGGCGACGACGCGTTCCGGGAGCGTCTCGACGTGCTGTGCGCCGCGCTGCGCACCGAGGCCGGGCTCAGCTCGGCCGGGGTTACCGGCGCGGCCGGCTTGCTCACCCAGCTCCTCTCCAACCGACTCCTGATCGAAGATGCGGCGACGCGCCACCCCGAGATCCTCGAATCGGAGATCCGGGCGCCGATCGTCATCTGCGGCCTCCCCCGTACCGGCACCACCCACCTCCACAACCTGATCTCCGCCGACCCCGCGCTCCGCTCGTTGCCGTACTGGGAGAGCCTCGAACCGGTGCTGCCGGAGTCGCAGCAGCCGGCGCCGGGCGAGCCCGACCCTCGGCGGGCCCGCACCGAGATGGCGCTCGACGTGGTGAACACGACGATGCCGTACTTCAAACGCATGCACGAGATGACCGTCGATCACGTGCACGAGGAGATCCAACTCCTCGCCATCGACTTCTCGACGATGCTGTTCGAGACGATGGCGCCCATGCCGACCTGGCGCGACTACTACGTCGCCATCGACCAGCGGCCCGTCTACGCCTATCTGAAGAAGGTGCTGCAGGTCTTGACGTGGCTGCGGGGCGGCGACCGTTGGGTCTTGAAGTCGCCGCAGCACCTCGAGCAGCTTCCCGTCCTGGCCGACACGTTCCCCGACGCGACGTTTGTCGTCACGCATCGGGACCCGGTGTCGGTCACGGTGTCGACCGCGACGATGATCAGCTACTCGGCCCGCATGAACCAGGCTCAGCCCGACCCGTTCGCGACCGGGCAGTACTGGGCGGCGCGCATCGAAGACGAGCTCGGGGCGTGCGTGCGCGACCGGGAGTCGCTTCCGGCCGGGCAGTCGATCGACGTGCGCTTCCACGAGTTCATGGCCGACGACGTGGCAATGGTCGAGCGCATCTATGACCTGGCCGGCCAGCCGATGACGAGCGATGTGCGGGCCGCGATGGACACGTTCATGGTGGAGCACCCGCGCGGCCGTCACGGCGGCGTGAGCTACGACCTCGCCGACTTCGGGCTTGACGCCGACGAGCGCTACAAGGCGCTCGAGTTCTACATCGACCGCTTCGGCGTCGAGGTCGAACGCGGCCGCCCCGGATGATTCCGATGATGCGTCGAGCGATCCTCGTTGCCGCGGTTGCCGGGCTGGGCCTGGCACATGCGAGCCCGGCGGCCAGCCGGCACTCGCCGTACTCCGCGATCGACCCGAAGGACACCGCGGCCAAGGCCGACATCCGTAGTTACCGGGTGGCCTACGGCGACACCATCAAGCTCGACGTCCGGCTCCGCAAGGGAACTGACCCGTTCAACGGCCCGCAGTGGCAGGACCGGCTCACCGGCGTGCTGTGGCTGATCGACGTTCCCGGCGGGGACGCGTTGCCCGAGTACGCCGCCTTCTTCTACAACGGTGGTCCCGGTGTGCTCGACGGCGAGGTCGACCTGTTCGAACCGCCCCACTACGACACGAAGATCTCGGAGACCACCGAGACCTTCCACGACGGCAACGGCTACCGGCTCGAGTTCGACCCGAGCGCGATCGGGAACCCGGCGTTCATCCGGGTGCAGGCCTCGATGGTCCTCGACAACCTCCCGAGCGACCTCGACGACGACCTCCCCGGTGAGGAGGACAAGATCGACTTCGCACCCGACGTCTTGTTCGAGTTCACGCCCAAGATCAAGAGAGCGGGGTCCTGATGGCGGACGAGTCTTCTACCGGTCAAGATCGGCTTCCTGGGGCGCGGCGCTCGACGGCGAGGGCGGCGCCTTCGACCTCATCCACCGGATGGCGTTTCGACGAGGCCTACGAGCAGGGCGTGCTGACGCGGCGGGTCGAGGTGTTGATCCATCCCGACGACGGGCTCCCGCGGGGATCGGCGCGCAACGCGACCGACGGCTTCCGCTGGCTGTCGATCAGGGCTGCATCGGCGTCGCCGGCGCCTACTCGTCCGACAACGCGATCACCGTCGGGCGGGTCGCCAACGAGCTCAGGTGCCGGTGATCAGCTGGGGCGGCACGGAGCGGTACTCGGGCGAGAACTGCTTCCAACTCGGCAATGGCGACTGCGGCGGTGATGCCACGCTGATGGTGCACTGGTTGAAGCGCAAGGGGCACGAACGCGTGGCCGTGCTCAACGAGGTGTCACCCAACGGCGAGGAGTACTACGAACCCTGCTGACGCCCCGGTGGCAGGCAGTTCTGCGCGTACTCACATGAACGAAGCGTCCTCAGTGAGCCCGACGTCGGGGTTCGGCCCGACGAAGAGGCTCTGCAGGTTTCCCCAACCGGTGCCGCCGCCCGTGGGGTCGTCGATGTGCACCACGCAGTCGCGGAACTGGTGCAGACGGCGTGAGGTCGCGGGTTCGGTGCAGTCGGCGACGTACTCGCCGTCGACCACCAGCGGTCCCCGCCACTGGCCGTGCCACTGCTCGTCGAATCCGAAATACAGACCGGCGCCGAGATGGAACCCCGTGTCGGACGCCGCCTTGACCTCGACGAGCCGGTCGCCGCCGTCGGCCATCAGGTAGCGGAACGAGCCGTGCTGGAACCGGCGGTTGTCGTCGCGCACCTCGAGCTCGGGCACCAGGCCGGCGAAGTGCTCCTTGCGCCCGTCGGGATGCTCGACGCCTCCCTGCATCTCGACCCGTTGCCAGTCCCCGAGCCGGTGCTGCTGGTAGTAGGTGTGCAGCGCGTAGCGAGAACGGTCGGGCCGCTCGCAGAGCACCGGCGACCAGATCACCGTCGTCGACACACCGGCCGGCGTGGGCCGCGGCTCGACGTCTCCGACCGGCGCGCCGACCATGTAGCGCACGCCCCACGAGTGGTCGCGGGTCGAGGCCCAGGTCGCGCCGTCGAACTCGACCCGTTCGCCGTCGACCTCGGCCCACCCGTAGGCCGAGCCGATCTGGTGGTAGCGCACGATGTCGGCGTCGAGTCGGGCCCCGTCCGAACTGCGGTGGATCTCCCGCTGCTCGAGGAACGGCGGCACCGCCTGCTCGAAGATCCATTCGAACCGGATCGGGACGACGTCGTTCTCGTCCAGCGCGAAGCGCACCGTACGCAGTGGATCGAGGACCTCGTAGTGCAGCGGACCGGCCGATGCCGTGCCGGGGTCGCTCCCAAGCGCGCGACTCGCTCGCACCGTCCATTGCTCGACGCCCCGGGACACGCCCGCGTACCCGTCCATGACGTTGCGGTTCGGGTACTTGCCGAGACCGAACGCGAGTTGCAGTGAGCCGTCCCGGGCGCAGGCCATGGCGCAGATCTTCTCGGTCCACGAACGGTCCGACTGGCCGACGGTGGCGAAGGTGTCGGTGATCTGGTGGTTCAAGGCCTCGTCGGCAGCCACCAGTGGCCCCAATGCCGTCATGGTGACGTTCTCCTCTCGACCGGCCCGGCGGACGGCGGCGAGAATGTGCCGTGCCGTCGGGAACGCAACGCGATCTTCAGTCGCTCGAATCGAAACTGCGCAACTGGCTCCGCGCCCGACATCCCGAGCGCGTCGATCTTCGCATCGA
>JBOGFL010000613.1:0-4470 GCA_050743285.1 Acidimicrobiia bacterium | reverse complement strand
ATCCCTGCCCGTTCGTGCTCCGGGCGATAGGAGCCGCTGCCGATGCCGAACTCGAGTCGCCCGTCCGAGATCACGTCGAGGGTCGTCGCCATCTTCGCCAGCAACGCCGGGTGGCGCAGCGTGTTCGAGAGCACGAGCTGGCCGACGCGCAGCCGCGTCGTCTCGGTGAGGAGCGCGGTGGCCAGCGTCCAGCCCTCGAACGACGGGCGGTCGGGGACCTCGGGCCCGTAGAGGTGGTCGAACAGCCAGAGCGAATGGAAGCCGAGCTCCTCGGCGGTCAGGGCGCGATCACGGATCTGCCCGTAGTCGAAACCGATCTGGGGGAGGTAGATGCCGACGTCCACTGAGGCCACGAGAGCGCAACGCTATCTCTTGGGTCGCCGGACGCAGGTGCCGGCGTCCCCGAAGAACGAGCGGCAAAGCCGTCGTTCTTCTAGCGTGCCCGGTCGTGAGCTTCGCGCTGGGCGTCGTCGGTGTGACCTACGGGAAGGTGCCGATCGAAGCCGCGGCGCGCCTCGCGGCCGAGGACGGCTTCGCCCACATCGACGCGATGTACGACATCCCCGACACCCTCGCGATCCCGATCGGCGACCGTATCTCGCTCGCCCCGCGTGCTGGATGCTCGTCCGGTCCCGCACCCAACTGGACGTGGGAGCAAACTGTCGACGCCTACCGGCGGACACCGGGTGCCCGGCTCGAGCCGTACCGTGACTCGTGTGTGGGCAGCAACGAGGCGGTGCTCGCGATGCTCGAGGCCGTGCCCGGTCTGCGGCTGCTCGTCGACACCGGTCACGTCGCCAGCTGGGGCGGGGACGCGGTCGAGCTGCTCCCGCACGCCGACCACGTCCAGCTCCGGCAGGGCCGCGAGGGAGTGGTGCAGGCACGGCCCGAAGACGGCACCGTCGACTTCGCCGCGGTCCTCGACCGCCTGCGCGCCCTCGACTACGGCCGGCTTCTCAGCGTCGAGTACTTCGACCTGCCGTGGCCAGGCTTCGAGCTCGACGACCCCCGCGGCCACGCCGTCGAGCTCGCCGCCGCCCTCCGCACATTGCTGTAGATCAGCGGACGAAGCCTGCGTCGTCGCCTTCCGGGTCGGAGCCGATGGCGTCGCGGGCCCGGGCCGCGCCGAGCACGACCAGCGTGCAGCGCCCCGTGACGCAGGCGCGGCCCTGGGCGTCGCGCACCACCGCTTCGGCGGCCATCGCCTGCTCGGTCCGCTCGGTGAGGCGCGCCTCGAGCCGGTACTGGCGGCCGACCCGGACCGGCCAGTCGAAGGTGGCACTGGTCTCCTGGGTCACCGCGAACTTTCCGCCCACGGCGATCGCGGCCCACGCCATCGCCTCGTCCATCAACGCAAGCGTCACGCCGCCGTGGACGTAGCTCGGCGCGCCCGAGAAGTCTTCGCTCAGGTCGAGGTCGGCGAACACGACGCCGGCGTCGGTGTCGTGGAAGAACGGCATCTGCATGCCGCGTGCGTTCGTCGGTTCGCAGACGTAGCAGTTCGAGCGAAAGCCCCAGCGCTCGTTACTCAGCCGTTCCACCGCCATCGCGTCGGCCCGTCAGCGCTTCACGAGCCAGCGAAGCTTCTCGGCCTTCTCGAAGGCCGCCTCGCCTGCGAGCTGTGAGATCGACGTACCGTACGTCGGGTAGACGTGAATGAAGTCGTTGAGGTCGATGAGCGACGCGCCCTGCTCGATCGCGAGGGCGAACTCGTGGATCATCTCGCCCGCCATCGGTGCCAGCACGTGGGCGCCGAGGATTTTGCGCTTGTGCGTGACGATGATCACCGCGCCTTCGGGGGTGCCGTCGGCCCGGGCCCGGTCCGAGTGAATCAGGTCCTGGTGCCAGACCTCGACGTCGCCCTTGTTCGCGTCGCGCGCCTCCGACTCGGTCATGCCGACATGGGCGAGCTCGGGATCGGTGAACGTGCACCACGGGATACCGGCTACGACCTTGCCTTTTCCGGGGAAGAACATGTCGCGCACCGCCCGCACACCTTCGTAACCGGCTTCGTGGGTGAACAGGTAGCGACCGGCCACGTCGCCTGCCGCGTACACGGTCTTCACGCTGCTTCGGCCCCGGTTGTCGACCTCGATGCCCTTGGGCGTTGTCGCGATGCCGAGGTCCTCGAGGCCGAGGTCCTCGACGTTGGGGTGGCGGCCGACGGCGACGAGCAGCTCTTCGCCCTCGAACGTGACCGACGTGCCGTCCTCCGACGCGTAGACGACCTTCTTGCCGTTCTCGACCGCGACGCGCTCGGTCTCGACGTTGAGGTGGAGGTCGACGCCTTCGGCGCGCAGCTTGTCGACGAGCATATCGACGAGCGCCGGCTCGTCTTTCGGAAGGATGCGCGGCCCCTTTTGGAGGAGAGCGGTCGGGATGCCGAGGCGGGTGAAGCCCTGAACCATCTCCACCGCGATCGGACCGCCGCCGATGTTCACGAAACTTGCGGGCGGGTCTTCGACCTCGAACAGGCTCTCGCTGGTGAGGAACCCGGCTTCTTCGAGGCCCGGGATCGGCGGCACCGCCGGGCGGCTCCCCGTGCACAACAGGACGTAACGCGTCTCGAGCGTGCGGTCACCGACCTGGACCGTCGTCGGGCTCGTGAGCTTCGCGTGCCCGTAGACGATGTCGACGCCCATCTCCTCGAATCGCGTCGGGTTGTCGTCGGTGGCGGCGATCTCGCCCTGGATCTTGCGGATGCGGTTCCACACGCCAGCCCGGTCGACCTCGGGCGTGACGGCGGCAATGCCGTACTCGTCGGCGGTGCGCATGTGGTGGGCGACCTTCCCCGACGCCAGCAACGCCTTGCTGGGCACGCAACCCGTCCACAGGCAGTCGCCTCCTACCCGTCCACGCTCGGCGACCGCGACCTTGAGGTCGAGCGAGGCCGCGAACTCCGAGGCGACGAGCCCGCCCGAGCCCATCCCGACGATCACGATGTTGTAGCGATCCGCCATGGCCAATTCCCTTCTTGTCGCCCCCGCCGCCCGATCCGTTCCCGCACCTGGACTGGCCGGTATTCGGTGGGCCGGGCCCGCCCGGATCACCATGCTGGCGGGAGAGCGGTGTCATCCGCCAGGATGGCGGGCGCCGAACTGGGGACATGGAGGCCGCGGTCATGACAGCTCCAGCCGGCGGCCGGCCGGGGGACGCAGGCGGGCGAAGCTGGGACGTGACCCTCGCGGCCCGGCTGGTGACCGGCGACCAGAACGCGCTCGGCGATGCGTACGACCAGTACAGCTCGTTCGTGTTCGGGCTCGCCCGCCGGGTGACCGCCGACCCCCGCGCCGCCGAGGACGTGACCCAGGAGGTGTTCGTCGCCCTGTGGGAACGCCCGCAGGCATACGACCCGACCCGCGGGTCGCTCCGCACGTGGCTGGCGACGCTCGCCCACCGTCGGGCGGTCGACGTCGTCCGGCGTGAGGAGGCTCGCCGGCGCCGCACCGAGCGGGAAGCCGCGCGCCCGACATCGGTGCCGAACGTCGAGGAATCGGCGCTGGCGCTCGTCGCCGCCGAACACGTCCGGGCCGCGGTCGAGGCGCTACCTCCCGACCAACGGCGGGCGATCGAGCTCGCGTACTTCGGGGGTAAGACGTACCGCGAGGTTGCCGAAGTGCTGGGAATTCCGGAGGGAACCGCCAAGTCACGGCTGCGGCTCGGGCTGCGCCGCATCGCGGACACGCTGGAAGGAATGGAGCAGTGGGTATGAGTGCCGACGGCGACGTGCGGGAGTTGCTCGGCGCGTACGCGCTCGACGCCCTGGCCGACCACGAGGTCGACGAGGTCGAGGCGCTGATCGCGCGCGACCCTGACGCGGCCGCGGAGACCGATCGGCTCCGGAGCGTGGCGGGGTCGCTCGCGCTCGCCGAGGCCAGCCGCCCACCCTCGTCGATTCGCGACGTCGTCTTCACGTCGGCGAGTGTCCGCCGACCCGCCCGGCCCGAGAGCTCGCAGCTGTCGCGTGACGGGCGGGAAGCGGCGCGCCACTGACGTTGCCGGCGACCTCCTCGCCGCCGCGTCCGTGTTCTCGACGCTGTAACCGAACTCCCCAGTAAGGGAGGGAATCAGCCGGCGGCGGCGATCTTGGCCTCGCAGTCTTTGATGTCGCCGACGAGCTTGGCGATCTGCGCATCTGCGTCGGCCGGGCCGCTCCCCGTGCGCTGCTGGTAGACGATGACGCCGATCTCCTTCTGGTTGCCTTCGATCTGGCGCTTCAGCTTGGTTGCTTCGACCTTTTCTTTCCCGGCGTCGACGCCGGTCTGGATCTTGTCGCCGGCCGTCTGGGCCGTGTCCTTGACCTTGTCCATGAAGCCCATGGCATCAGCTCCTGCTCGTGGCCGCGGTAGGTGAGCGTAGCGGTGGTTGGCACGCCGGGCACCAGTACGTGACGCGCCCGTGGTCGCCTTGGCGGCGGGCGCGCACCGTTGTGCCGCACCGGCGGCAGGGCCGACCGGCGCGGCCGTACAC
>JBOGFL010000612.1:0-2367 GCA_050743285.1 Acidimicrobiia bacterium | reverse complement strand
CTTCGGTACAACGCGCGGGCCGGTGGAGTCGCACGCGCTGCGCCTGGGACGCTCACCGGCGCGCCAGTTCGCGGATCTGGGCCATCGCCTGGTTGTCGGCGTTCACGGGGCGACGTTCGGCGCCGGTATCGAGCTGGCCGCGTTCGCCGGCACCGTCATCGCGGCCGAAGACGCCCGCATCGGTCTGCCCGAGCTCGGGCTCGGTCTGGTGCCGGGCGCCGGCGGCACGGTGTCGATTCCGCGCCGGGCGGGGCGGCAGCGCCTGCTCCAGCTGCTGTACACCGGCGAGTCGGTCGACGCGTCCATTGCGCACACGTGGGGACTTGTCGACGAGGTGGTACCGCGCGCCGAGCTGGTCGATCGGCTCAGGCAGGTTGCCAGTCGGGCGTCGGCACGGCCATGACGGGCAACTCGGTTCCGGTTGGCGGGGCCGCTTCGGATGGCACCACGACGGTCACCGAATGGGCGTCGGGCCCGATGTCGAGGATCAGCTGGAAGCGCACGAAGCCGTCGAACAAGGCCAGCGCCTCGACCAAGGCGATGAACCCCGCCTCCGAGACGTCAGCCGGCGGCGGGAACGACGGCGCACCCCTGGTCCAGCCGCAGCACCTCGGTGAGCCGGCCGAACGCGAGGAAGTTGCCGATGCAGATGGTCAGGTCGAGGATCTCGGCGTCGTCGAAGTTCGCCCGCAGGCGGCTGAAGAACTCGTCGTCGATGGCGCGGTGGTCGAGCGCGTAGCGCTCGGCATACTCAACCGCGAGACGTTCCTGGTCGGAGTAGCCGTCCCAGGTCGGCGCTTCGTGCACGTGCGCGTAGAGCTCCTCGTCGACGCCTTGCGCGGCGAGCTCGGGGATCCGCCACTCGAGACAGATCGGGCACTCGTTGATCTGCGCGATGCGCATGCGCGCCGCCTCGCGGATCCGGCCCGGCAGTCGACTCTTGTTGTAGACCGCGTCCGCGAGCCTGGCGACCGCCTTGCCCATCTCCGGTCGGAGCGACCAGACCCTCTCGATCTCGGGCCCGTCGCCGTCAGGACAATCGATGCGTGCCATATGCGCGCAGGCTACTTGTGTCGCCCGAGGAGGTGCCCGACCGCTTCCCGCATTGCCACGTCGACCAGGTGGCTACCTCCGGCGAGGAGGCCGGTCAACGAGCCGATCGCCGCGTAGAGGCCGGCCGCGGGGTCGGCGACGGCGTCACCCCAAAACCGCGGCGCAGTCTTGGAGCCGGCTACTGCCGCCAAGCCGGCGGCCACCGCGGCATCGTCACCGAACGCGACCCGATTGCTCCAAGGACCCGTACGCCCGTAGCCGGTGATCGAAACCCAGACCACCCCGCGAGCCACCTGCGCGTGGACGTCGATACCGAGCTGCGCCATCGCGCGCGGCCGGCTGCTGTCGATGACGACGTCGGCGGCGGCGACCAGACGGGCCAGCTCGGCGCGGCCCGCCGGGGTCGAGAGGTCGACGGTTGCTTCCTGCTTCTCACCGTTCATCAGCGTGTAGAACTCCGGGGGCCCGGCGCGGGCGCCGTCCGGACGGGCCGTGCTCTCCACCTTGATCACATCGGCGCCCGCGGCCGCGAGGAGCCGCCCGCACAGCGGACCGGCCCAGAGCGCCGAGAGGTCGACGACGCGCGGCGGCCAGGGCACGTGCCTGCCCGCGTCGCCGGTCAGGAGGAACGGTGCGGCCGGAAACGACTGGCTGCGTGCCCCGGCCTGCTCGTCGGCGGAGGCCTCCTCGGGTGTGACCGCGACCGCGGCGGGGATGCCCAGCAGTTGCGCCCGCTCGACCGCCGCCGCCGCCGGCATCTCCAGGAGCGCGACCGCGACCGCATCCCACACCGGCCCATCCCAGTCGTGTCCCATCCAAGCCGCGAGAAGGCCCACGTCGTCACGCCGGGCCAGGTTCAGTGCGACCCACCGGTCCGCCGCCGGCAACAGCCGGCACGTTCCCCCGGCCGAGACGGTCCCCTGGGGCTCGATGCCGAGGATGACCGCGCGCTCGTCGAGCAGGGCGGGACCGTCGAGCGAGAGCTCGGTTCCGAGGCGGCGCGCGAGCTCCCGCGCGGCGCCGGCCGCGGTCCACATGTGCGCGGTGATGCGCTCACCCACGTCGTCGCTGGGAATCACAGCATGTTCTCCTTCGCAACGATGGAGCTCAACCTCGCCGACCTCCCCCGAACACCTGTCGGCAAGCCCGTCTATCGACGGGCGCGCGCGTTTGCGGAGGGCGCTGACTCCAATGCCGATGTCGATTGACCCGGAGTGCGGGGTCGCCTGCTTCCCGGTCGTTCTTCGTGTCCTAATCTGACGAGCCGTCAGAAGGGGGCCACGATGGCCGACCTGGGTTTCTGGAGTATCGCCC
>JBOGFL010000611.1:0-3884 GCA_050743285.1 Acidimicrobiia bacterium | reverse complement strand
TGCACGGAACGGCGGCGGCCCGGCCCGATGCTCGCGCACATTCGGCGAACCGCGACCACGCGGATCAGTAGCGTGCGCGCCCGTGGGTGACTTCGCGCTCGACACCGCGGTGCAGGGCGGAGACGGGAGCTACCGGGCGCGGCTCTCGCCCGACTGGGAGATCTGGGGACCGTGCGGCGGGTACGTCGCGACGATCGCCCTCCGAGCCGCGGCCGCGCACTCGCAGTTCGAACTCCCCGCGAGCATGCACTGCCACTTCCTCGGCGTGGCGAGCTTCGACGACGTCGAGCTCGAGGTCGCGACCCTGCGCGCCGGTCGGCGAGGCGAGTCGGTGCGGGTTTCGATGCGCCAGTTCGACAAGCCGGTCTGCGAGATGCTCGTTGGGATCGCGGCCGAGAGCGACGGCCTCGACTTCGACTGGACCGCGGCGCCGGACGTGCCGCGCCCCGCGAAAGTGCCGACGATCGAGGAGCAGGTACCCGACTTCGAGTCCTGGCACCCGTTCTGGAACAACTTCGAGGACCGGCCACTCGGCTGGCTCCCGCGGAGGAATGGGAGGCCGTCCGACCGGTCGAGCCGCGTTTCGACGCCTGGTTCAAGTATCTGCCGACCGCCCGGTTCAACGACCCGTTCGTGGAAGCCGGTCGGGTTCTGCTGCTCGCCGACATCGTCGGCTGGCCGGCGGCGAGTCGGGCGGTGCCGCCGGCGGACGACGGCCGCTTCATCGCACCGAACCTCGACATGGCGGTCGTGTTCCACCAACCCCTCGACGCGAGCGACTACCTGCTGCTCCAATCCGAGGCGGCGCTCGCGTCAGGCGGTTTCATCGGCGGCAACGGCAAGGTGTGGTCGGAGGACGGCCGGATGCTCGCGTCGACAGCCCAGCAGATGATGTGCCGTCCGGGGCCTACCGCAACGGGCTGATTCAGCGTTCCTTGCGGCGGACGAGGAACGTGCCGCTGGCCTTCGAGACGATCTCGCCGTCACTGTCGCGCACCGTGGAATCGACGTACGCCACCTGGCGGGTCAGCCGGGCAACTTCGCCTCGCACCGCCAGCGCGGAACCGGCTTCGGCCGGCCGCAGCATCGAATAGGAGACGTCGAGGGTGGCGGCGCGATCGCCCGGCGCGAGCGCAGAATTGAGCGCGAAGTTCATCGCCGCGTCGTGGACGATGCCGAACACGCCGCCGTGCACACCCCCGAGCGGGTTGCACGCCGAGTCGGTCGGGTCCCAGCGAGCCGCGCCCCAACCTTCTCCGTACTCCTCGAACGACAGACCGAGCTGACCGAGCAGCGGCATCCCCCCGTCACCGAGGGCCTTGTCCATGTTGCGAGGCACGGCGGTACGCTACGGCAGCCGACAACCGCCTGGAGGCCCGGTCATGCCCACCGCCGTCATCGTCGATGCCGTCCGCACGCCGCTCGGACGCCGTAACGGGAAGCTGAAGGACTGGCTTCCCACCGACCTCGCCGCCCACACGCTGCGGTCGCTGGTCGAGCGCAACGACCTCGACCCGGTATTGGTGGAGGACGTGATCATGGGCTGCGTCATGCAGGTCGGCGACCAGGCCGTCAACATCGGCCGGAACGCCGCCCTCGCAGCCGGGTTCCCGGAGGACGTGGTCGGCACGACCGTCGACCGCCAGTGCGGCTCCTCACAGCAAGCCGCGCACTTCGCGGCCCAGGGTGTGATCGCGGGCGCCTACGACGTCGTCATCGCGGCCGGCATCGAGTGCATGACGCGGGTGCCCATGGGCAGTTCGGTGCTGCCGGGCTCGAACCCGTTCGGCACCAAGATGCTCGAGCGCTACCCGGGCCTGATTCCGCAGGGGCTCTCGGCGGAGATGATCGCGGAGAAGTGGGGCCTGTCTCGCGAGGAGCTCGACGACTTCTCCTACCATTCGCACGCGAAGGCGGCGCGCGCGACCGACGAGGGCCGTTTCGAGCACGAAGTGGTCCCGGTGCGGGTCACCACCGACGACGGCATCGAGGAGTTCGCGGTCGACGAGGGTTTCCGCCGCGACACGTCACCGGAGAAGCTCGCCCAGCTCAAGCCGACGTTCAAGGAAGACGGCGTGATCACGGCCGGCAACTCCAGCCAGATCAGCGACGGGGCCGCCGCATCGCTCATCATGAGCGAGGAGAAGGCGAACGAGCTCGGGCTCACGCCGCGCGCCCGCTTCCATGAGTTCGCGCTCGCCGGCGTCGACCCCGTCATCATGCTCACGGGTGTGATCCCGGCCACGACCAAGGTGCTGGAGAAGGCGAAGATGAACCTCGACGACATCGACCTCGTCGAGATCAACGAGGCGTTCGCGCCCGTCGTGCTGTCGTGGGCCAAGGAGCACAGCCCCGACATGGAGAAGGTCAACGTGAACGGTGGCGCCATCGCGATCGGTCACCCGCTCGGCTGCTCCGGTTCGCGCCTGCTGGCCACGCTGGTCAACGAGCTCGACCGCACCGGCGGCCGGTGGGGCCTCCAGACCATGTGCGAGGGCGGCGGCATGGCCAACGCGATGATCATCGAGCGCCTCGGGTGAGACAAGGGGCGACCATCGCAACGCTCCTCGTCGCAGTCGGGTTGGTTGTCGCCGCTGACGCGACGGCGGCTGTTGCCGGCCTCCCGTGCGCTGCTGGTCCCGGCAACGGTGACGGACGTGTCCGCCTCGACGGTCAGCCGTTCATCGGCAAGAACGTCTTCAACTGCGACGGCACCGACCAGCGGGCGGAGATCCTCAATATGGAGCCTGGGGGCAAGGCCAAGTTCCTCTTCCGCTACCTGAACGACAGCGACACGAAGCGCGACATCCATCTCGACGTGGTCGCCCTCGAGGACAACGGCGGCGGCAAGCTCATCGTGAGACCCCGTCAGCAGCAACCGGAGGGTGGTGGAGGCGGGCACACGTACAAGGACGTCAAGCAGGGCGAGTCGACTCCGGCGATGGTCGCCAAGGTCAAGTTCCGGCAGGATGCGCAGCCGGGCGACACGCTGAACGTCGGGGTGTACGGCGCGTTGCTCCCCAACGGGCGCCCGACCGCCGACACGCCGTTCCTGTTGGCGGCGATCCCGCCGTAGACGGCGGCGCGAACATAGGCCCATGGCCGGACTGGTACTCCGGGTCGTGCTCGCCGTGGGCGCGGCGGTGACGATCTACGTGATCGGTGCCGCCATCCTCCGCAAGTTTCACATCGAGCCCCCGCCCGAGCCCGATCCCGAAGCTCTGGTGCCGGTCGACGTCCACTACCGCTGCGGGGTATGCGGCGCCGAGGTCACGATGACCGCCGCGCCCGACGAGGAGCCCGCCCCGCCCCGCCACTGCCGGGAGGACATGGACCTGGTGAGCCGGGCGACGCCCTGACGGGCCGATGAGCTCCGGGGCGGGGCGCGGTCGGCACCGGTGATGGCGACCTACGTGCTGATCCACGGCGCGGCATCCGACTCCTGGTACTGGCACCGGGTTGCGCCGGAACTGCGGGCGCGCGGTCACGAGGTGGTGACGCCCGATCTGCCGTGCGAAGACGACTCGGCTGGTCTCGCCGAGTACACCGACACGGTTGTCGACGCCATCGGCGGCCGTCGCGACCTGATCCTGGTGGCCCAGTCGCTGGCCGGCTTCACCGCGCCCCTCGTCTGCGAGCGGGTGCCCGTCGACCTGGTGGTGCTGCTGGCGGCGATGGTGCCGGCGCCGGGCGAGGCGCCGGGGGACTGGTGGGCCAACACCGGCTGGGACCAGGCCCGACGCGAGCAGGCCGAGCGGGACGGCCGCGACCCCGACGACGAGGATCCCGTCAACCTCTTTCTCCACGACCTTCCGCCCGACGTCCTCGACGAGGCGATGCGGCGGGGCGAGAAGGCCCAGTCGGGGACGCCCATGGAGAAGCCG
>JBOGFL010000610.1:0-4800 GCA_050743285.1 Acidimicrobiia bacterium | reverse complement strand
CGCCCGCGCGAGGGGTATCCCCGAGCGCAGCGAGCGACGACCGGCAAGCGAGCGCGAGTCATCGGGGCGCAGGGTCTCCCTTGAAGACCACGGGCACGCGCGACGGAGCGTCGTCCTTGCGGAGCGGATGACCGACCCAGTCGTCGGGCATGAGGATCCGCGTGTGGTCGGGGTGGTCGTCGAAGGTGATCCCGAAGAGGTCGTACACCTCGCGCTCCGCGACGCCCACCCCCGGGAAGAGCTCGACGAGGCTCGCCACCGAGGACGTGTCGGCCGGCACCTCGCAGATCGTGCGCAGGCGCCGGTTGCGCGCATGCGTCAGGAAGTTGGCGACCACCTCGAACCGCTCGAGCTCGACGCCGGGCGGCTCGTACCGGATGTCGTCGACGTGGTGGTCGACTGCGGTCACGTCGGCGCACATCGAGAACTTCTGCTCGTCGCGCAAGAACCGGGCGACGTCCCGCCACGCGTCGCGGGCCACATAGACGACTGCCTGGCCGTGGGAGTCGACCGCCACGGCCCCGGGGAACTTCTCGACGACCGCGGCCGCGATCTCGTCGACCGGCTTGTGAACTTCTTCACGAGCGGGGGCGGCGGGCGTGGCGGCGTCGTCGGCCATACGAAAGAGCGCTCAGATGGGGGCCGGAGCCCCGTCGCGCTGCTCGACCTCGATGCCGGCGCCGCCGTGCGGGCTCGCCTGGCGGCGTTGCATGAGCTCACCGGTCCGGATCTTGTCGTGGAGCGTGAGGATGCCGTGTATGAGGGTCTCGGGCCCGGGCGGGCAGCCGGGCACGTAGACATCGACCGGCACCACCTGGTCGACGCCCTGCACGAGCGCGTAGTTGTTGAACATCCCGCCTGTGCTCGCGCAGACGCCCATCGAGATCACCCACTTGGGTTCCGAGATCTGGTCGTAGACCTGACGGAGCACCGGCGCCATCTTCTGGCTGACCCGGCCTGCCACGATCATCAGGTCGGCCTGCCGGGGACTGGCGCGGAAGATCTCCATCCCGAAGCGCGCCAGGTCGTAGTGCGGCGCGCCCGCCGCCATCATCTCGATGGCGCAGCACGCGAGGCCGAACGTCGCGGGCCAGACCGAATGCCGCCGCGCCCACTTCACGACATCCTCGAGCCGGCCGGTCAGGAAGTTGTACGGGACCGCCTCGAGCCCCATCAGGCGACCTTCTCGCCTTCGACCGGGCGGGCCGGGTCGAGGCCCTGGGCACCGGGCGCGCCGGCCGCCCGGAGGACCGCGCCACCCGCGCTCGCCACCCGCTTGCGCAACGGTCCCCAGTCGAGCGCGCCGGTGGAGAGCAGGTAAGCGAACGGAACGAGGAGCGTCAGCAGAAACACGCCCATCGCGATCAGGCCGTAGAACGCGAGCTCGCGGAACACCGTCATGAAGGGATAGAGGAAGACGATCTCGACGTCGAGGACGATGAACGTCATCGCGACGAGATAGAAGCGCACCGGGAACCGCTCAGCCGGCTCCTGCTCGGGCACGATGCCGCACTCGTATGGCGCGTCCTTGGCCGCGGTCGGCCGCAGCGGACTGAGCAGCTTCGAGATCCCGAAGGAAGCGCCCGCGAAGAGCGCGGCCAACAGGATCATGCAGAGGATCGGCAGGTAGTCGGCGAGCATCCTTATCTTCTCTCCGCTCCCTAGGGCATCAACCCCGAAACTACCCGAGCCCGCCGAGTGGCGGCGAAACACGGCGACGGGGCCCCGCAGCACGCGCCGGGCTAGTGCTGTCGGCGCGCAATCCCCATCGGCATGGGATGGAGGTCGAAGGTCGCCATGCCGGAATCGACAGCCGGATCGCCGATTGCGAGCGCGCGGGCTTCCTCTTCGTTCTCGACCTCGATGACACCGAGTCCCCAGGTGCCGGACGGGTCGGCCACCGGTCCGTAGACCACTGCCTGTCCACTTTCGAGGATCGCCTCCCAGTAGCTGAAGTGCCGGTCCATGATCTCGGACTCGGTCTCGCTCATGTCCTGGACGAACGTCGGCCGCGGCGGGATGAGCTTGAAAACGTAGAGCGGCATCGCGGTCTCCTCGCCTTCGGCGCTAGGGCTCGGGTGCGATCGCGACGACGCGCGCGACCGACCGGTAAACGGCTTCGGCGGGCCCGAGCTCGTCGGGGCGCAGCATGTTGGCCATGATCCGCAGCACCCACTCCATCAGCGTGCGCGACTGCATGCCGACACGTGTGAGCTCGCGCATCACCGCCGGGTTGCCGATGGCGCGCACGAAAGCCCTCGCCACCTTGAAGTACAAGCCGAACTCCGCGTCGACGCGTTCGACGTAACGGCGTAGCGCGAGGCCGTCGCCCGCGTTGAGGGCCTCGTCGATGGCGTCGGCCGCGTAGCGCCCGGTTTCGTAGGCGTACGCGATCCCCTCCCCGTTGAACGGGTTGATCGCGCCGGAGGCGTCGCCGATCACGAGCCACGTCGGTCCGACACGCGGGCTGACCGAGCCGCCGGTCGGTAGTTTGCCGCCGGTCGGCGGTCCGCACGCGGTCTCGGGACTGATGCCCCACCGCGCGGGCGCGGTCGCGCAGAACGCATCCATCAGGTGGCTGGTGTTGATCTGCTTCCAACCTGCGAATGTCGACAGCAGTCCGACCCCGACGTTGACGGTGCCGTCGCCGACGGGGAACACCCACCCGTACCCGGGAAGGTGGTTGCCGTCGCGATCACGCAGATCGAGATGGCTCTCTATCCAAGGGTCGTCGTGGAACGGGCTCTCGAAGTAGCCGCGCACGGCCATCCCCAGCGGGTACGTGCGGTCGCGCGCGGTGCCGAGCGCGCGCCCGAACCGCGAGTTCGCCCCGTCGGCGACCACGAGGTACTTGGCGCGCACGTCCTCGCTCGCCCCGGTCTCCTTGCTCACGAGCCGCGCACCGGTGACGAGGCCGTCCTCGACGAGCGGCGCCGCCGCCTCGGTGGCCGGGCGTAGCTCGGCGCCGCCCTTCACCGCCCGTCCCACGACCATCTCGTCGAGGTCGCGGCGACGCACGACGTAGCCGTAGGACGGGAGCTCGGGGTGGCTCGGCCACTCCAGCTCGAGGGTGACGTCGTGGGCGATCGCCCGCAGCCCGTCGTAGCGCTGGTAGCCGGCCAGCTCGTCGGCCAGGCCGAGATCGTGGAGCTGGCGCACCGCCCGAGGCGTGAGCCCGTCGCCGCAGGTCTTCTCCCGCGGAAACCGCTTCCGGTCGACGACCATCACCTTCCGCCCCGCGCCCGCCAACCAAGCCGCCGCCGAAGCCCCCGCCGGCCCGGCCCCGACGACCAACACATCCCAGTTCTCGGCGGCCACGAACAGATCGTAGGTGCAGCGCATGCAGGCAACGGGTGCGACCGCCGCGAACAGAGAATGCACAAGCGCACAAAGCTCCGCGCACAAGAGGAGGTCGGGCCCTGGACTCGATCGGTCGGCGCCGAGCCAATTCACGCCCGCGGGGCCGAGACTGGGCCGAAGGCCGACGCCCCGAAGGGGCGGAGAAGGCTCGGCCCGGCCGCGGGCGTGGGCGAGGCGCCGCACCGGTCGACGCCAGGGCCCGGCCGGTCAGAGACCGCGCCCCGCGCGCGGGCACAATGTGCCCAGTTCTCGCCTACCGTGGTAATCACACGGTCAGAACCCTGAGAGGTACAGGCTCCGGATGCCCAATCTGATCCCGGATCTCCTTCCCTGGATGCGACCGGCGGGACGTCTCATCTGGGCCGTGATCGCGCTCATCGGTGCCGTTGGGATCACGTTTCGGTTCATGAAGCGGCCCAAACCCGACCGGCCGGCGACGTGGGCCGAGTGCATGGCCGGTGCGGTCTGGGTCTTCGCGCTGATGGGGCTCGCCTACGCGGTGATCCCGCACGAGTGGATCACGTTCTCCGACAAGTACCTCCGGTGGGACACGACGAGGTTCGTGTTCCGGAGCGGCCAGCAGATCTTCTTCCTGCCCCTCGACTACCCGTTCAACGTGGACTACCAGGCGGTGCGCGACTTCGTGGTGGTCGGCATCTACGGCGCGTTCGTCGGCGCCAACCTCTTCTTCTTCGCCAAGTGGCAGCAGCGCGGCCAGCCGGCGCCCGAGCCGGCGCCGGCCGAGGCCGAGTCCAGGCGCTCGTGGTTCGGCCGGCCCGTGCGCCGGAAGGCGGGAGTCACCGCCTCATGACGCGCACCGACGCCAACCCGCCCATGCCCGACTTCGCGGTCGACTACGAGCTCCAGGAGGTCGATCCCGCGTTCCTGACGTCTTCGGTCAAGCCGAAGCAATTCCTGCACATCGACCAATCCGAGTGCATTCTCTGCGAGGGCTGTGTCGACATCTGCCCGTGGAAGTGCATCCACATGGTGTCCGTCGACGCGATCGCCGACTCGGTGAACGCGGACCAGCCCGGTGACGACCCCGCCGACCACGTCGCCTTCATCGTCGACGAAGACGTGTGCACCCGCTGCGCCCTGTGCGTCGACCGGTGCCCGACCGGCGTGATCATTCTCGGGAAACTGAGCCCGGAAGTCACTGACGGCGACCCGCACACCCGCACCAACCGCCACGGTTACTCGTACGGGGTCCGGTTCTGATGCGCCCGGCGAGTGGAGCGGCGGAGGGCACATGACAGTCCGTGCAGACTCCGGCGGTCGAGCCGCTCGCGGCGACGGCGGCTTCGCCGGCCGTTGCCGCAAGAGCCCGAGCCGGCGAGGGCGACCGGCAGGTCGATTGGGAGCCGGGCGATAGGCATGGCCAACGGGAACGGGAGCAACGGAAAGAACGGCGGGCGGGCACGCCTCGAGAAGGCGGTG
>JBOGFL010000609.1:0-5644 GCA_050743285.1 Acidimicrobiia bacterium | reverse complement strand
GATCGAGCTCGAGGACCCGCTCGAGAAGATCGGGGCCGAGCTCGTCAAGGAAGTCGCGAAGAAGACCAACGACGTCGCCGGCGACGGAACCACCACGGCGACCGTGCTCGCGCAGGCGATGGTCCGTGAAGGCCTGCGCAACGTAGCCGCGGGCGCCAACCCGATGGGCCTGAAGAAGGGGATCGAGAAGGCCGTCGAACGGGCCGTCGACGCGATCAAGGACCAGGCGAAGGAGATCGAGGACAAGGACGAGATCGCGCATGTCGCGTCGATCTCCGCCAACAACGACCCCGAGATCGGCTCGATGATCGCCGAGGCGATGGACAAGGTCGGCAAGGACGGCGTCATCACTGTCGAGGAGAGCCAGACCTTCGGGATGGAGCTCGACCTCGTCGAGGGCATGCGCTTCGACAAGGGCTACATCTCGCCGTACTTCGTGACCGACCCCGTGCGCATGGAGAGCGTCCTCGACGACGCCTACGTCCTGCTCGTGAGCACCAAGATCTCGGCGGTCAAGGACCTGCTGCCGGTGCTCGAGAAGGTGATGCAGGGCGGGAAGCCACTGGTCATCATCGCGGAGGACGTCGAGGGCGAGGCGCTCGCCACGCTCGTCGTGAACAAGATCCGCGGCACGTTCAAGTCGGTCGCCGTCAAGGCCCCCGGCTTCGGGGAGCGGCGCAAGGCGATGCTCCAGGACATGGCCATCCTCACCGGCGGCCAGGTCATCTCCGAAGAGGTCGGCCTGAAGCTCGAGAACGTCGGTACCGACCTTCTGGGTCGGGCCCGCAAGATTGTCGTCACCAAGGACGAGACGACGATCGTCGAGGGCGCCGGCTCCAAGGACGACGTCTCGGGCCGGATCAACCAGATCAAGGCTGAGATCGACGACACCGACTCCGACTACGACCGCGAGAAGCTCCAGGAGCGCCTGGCCAAGCTCTCGGGCGGCGTGGCGATCATCAAGGTGGGCGCCGCGACCGAGGTCGAGCTCAAGGAGAAGAAGCACCGCATCGAGGACGCCGTGCAGACCACCAAGGCCGCGGTCGAGGAAGGCGTCGTGGCCGGCGGCGGCGTGGCGCTGCTGCGGGTCCAGGAGAAGGTGCTCGCGCTGGCGAAGAAGCTCGACAGTGACGAGGCGACCGGCGCCAAGCTCGTGGCCCGGGCCCTCGAGGAGCCGCTCAAGCAGATCGCGGTGAACGCCGGCCTCGAAGGCGGCGTCGTCGTGGAGAAGGTGCGGGCCATGACCGGCGACGAGGGCCTCAACGCCTCCACCGAGGAGTACGAGGACCTCGCCAAGGCCGGCGTCATCGACGCGGCCAAGGTGACCCGCTCGGCGCTGCAGAACGCGGCGTCGATCGCAGCCCTGTTCCTCACGACCGAGGCCGTCGTGGCCGACAAGATCGAGGAGAAGCCTGCGGCCCCGGCCATGCCCGGCGGCGGCATGGGGGACATGGACTTTTAGGTACGAGGGGGGCTCCGCCCCCCTCGTAAGCTCCCCCAAGGACGCGACAGCGACCGGGACAGGTTGTGTTGAAGGCGGGCGCAGCCGGCCTTCTGCGCGTACGGGGAATGTGGATACGCTCTGCGCCCTGTGACAGAGGTGCGTGAGGTTGCGACGGGGCTGCAGTTTCCGGAGGGGCCGATCTGGATGCCGGACGGGTCGGTGATCCTCGTCGAGATTCGGCGAGGGACGCTGAGCCGCGTGACCACCGACGGGAAGGTCGACGTGGTTGCCGATCTCGGTGGAGGACCCAACGGCGCGGCTATCGGTCCCGACGGCGCGGTCTACGTGTGCAACAACGGCGGGTTCCTGTGGTCGGAGATCGGCGACATGATCGTCCCGATGGACATCAAGGACTTCTGCAACGAGCCGCCGAATTTCGAGGGCGGCTGGATCGACCGGGTCGATCTCTCGACCGGCGAGCACACGGTGCTGTACCGCGAGTGCGACGGTCATGCGTTCCGTAGCCCGAACGACATCGTGTTCGACGCCGACGGCGGGTTCTGGTTCACCGATCTCGGAAAGACCCGGGCGCGTGCGATCGACCGAGGCGGCCTCTACTACGCGCGCCCGGACGGCAGCTCGGTCATCGAAGCCGCGTACGGCCTCTTCGGGGCCAACGGGGTCGGGCTCAGCCCCGGCGGCGACCGCGTCTATGTTGCCGAGTCGTTCACCGGCCGGCTCATCGCTTGGGACCTGTCCGGACCGGGCCGGGTCGCCGCCGGGAGCAGGTGCGTGGTCGCGACCAAGGGGCACTTCGACTCCCTCGCGGTCGAGGAGGACGGAAGCGTCGCGGTCGCAGCCATCGGGCACGGTGTCTGCGTTGTGCGCCCCGACGAGACGTACGAGTACGTCGACATGCCCGACCCGTTCACGACGAACGTCTGCTTCGGCGACGACAACCGCCGCACCGCCTTCGTCACCCTGTCGGGCGGCGGACGCCTCATTGCTGCCGACTGGCCCCGCCCCGGCCTGAAGCTCGAGTACTGACGCCGCCGCCTGCTCACTGTTTCACTGACCGAACCAGGCTCATTCCGGCATGGGCGGGTCCCACGGCGAGTCGTCCCGTTCGTCCTCTCCTTCACTCACGCAGGAGGGTATGAGAACGCATACGCTCTTTGCGTGGAGTCGGTGACGCCGTCGGTCGGGTGGGGCGCGCTGCACCTCTTCTACGTCGTCGACCGGGAGCGCGCCGAAGAAGAGCCGCAGGGAGCGAAGCGCGTTCTCGACGCGGTGGCCTCACTCGAAGCGGACGGCGACCAGGCGCTCACGTTTGCCGTGTTGGGCCACAAAGCTGACTTCGGGGTCCTGGCACTGGGTCCGGACCTTGCCCGACTGCAGGCCTTTGAGCATGAGCTGTCGGCGGCGCCGCTGGACGCCGTGGACTCCTACGTCTCGCTCACGGAGTTGTCGGAGTACACGTCCACCGAGGACGACGAGCGGCAGCGGCTGACCGCCGACGAGGGTGTCACCGGGAGCGACCTCGAGACGCGCCTCGCCGAGTGGCGCGAGCGCATGGCTGCCTACCAGGAAAACCGCATCCATCCGCGGCTGCCCCGAAAGAAGATGATCTGCTTCTACCCGATGTCGAAGCGCCGCGACCCGGACGCCAACTGGTACGAGCTCCCGTTCGACGAGCGCAAGTCGCTCATGGGCGGACACGCACGGGTCGGTCGCCGGTACGCGGGCCGGGTGCTCCAGCTCATCACCGGCTCGGTCGGACTCGACGACTGGGAATGGGGTGTCACGCTGCTCGCCGATGATCCGGCAGCACTGAAGGAGATCGTGTACGAGATGCGCTTCGACGAGGTGTCGGCCCGTTACGCCGAGTTCGGACCGTTCGTCACCGGGCTCCTGCTCGAGTCCGAGGAGGCGCTGGCGCGCGTCGGGCTTCGGAGCTGAGGTGACGGGCGCGCGGCTGTTCGTCTCTTTCCCCGAGGACATCGTCGAGCGGCCGATGGTCTACGAGATCATCAAGCGCTTCGACGTCGTCCCGAGCATTCGGCGCGCCAACGTCGAGGCCCACTCCGGCTGGCTGATCCTCGAAGTGAACGGGAAGTCCGAGCAGATCGACGCCGCCGTCGCCTTCCTCGAGGAGGCGGGCTGCACGGTGAACCGAATGGAGGGTGACGTCGTCGAAGGCTGAGTGTCACGACGCTTCCGCCGCGCGCCTCCGCGAGACGGCGGCTGCCATCACCACCGGCGTGGAGCGGACACTGCCGCAGTGGGTGGAGGGTCAGGTTCGGCGCATCCTCGACGCGTGGGGACGAGCTTTCTCCGACGAACGGCATCACGCCGAGGCTGCGGCGGTGCGCGCCGGTGCCGAGGCGGCGCGGCGAGTCGGCGTCGAGCTGACCGCGTTGTTCGCGCTCCCGGTGGCAGAGCAGCAGGCCACCCCACTGGAGATCGTCAGGACCGCGTACCGGGAGCCGACGGCGGTGTTGCACGCCGCCGGCGTACCGTCGGTCGTCCGTGACGACTTCGACGAGCGGGCCTGGCCCGACGACGATTACGGCCTCGTACCCCGAACCCTGGGCGACCTCGGCGACGAGCGTCTGGCGCCGCTGCACCTCGCCTGGGGAATGGCGAAGGCGGCCCTGCTTCGGGAGTAGGCGGCCCGGATCCGCACCGCTCCCCGGCGTCGAACTCCTCAGCGACTGAAGCGTCGCCCCGTCGGCCGCGGCGGCGGCAGTTCACGAAGCAGAAACAATCGCGCCACGCAGTCGAAACAGCGCTCGGTCAGGCTCCCGTCATCCTTAACTACGAGCTGACCAGCAGGGAAAGCGACGGCTTTGCCGATCGCTTCCCGGTGGAGCCGGCGCTTGTGCCGGCGACCAAAGGAAGGGAAAGCGACGGCTTTGCCGATCGCTTCCCGGTGGAGCCGGCGCCTATGCCGGCGACGAAAGGAAAGGAGCAAGGATGATCAACGCGGGCGACACCGCGTGGGTGCTCGCGTCGGCCGCCTTGGTCATGTTCATGACCCCCGGCCTCGCCCTCTTCTACGGGGGCATGGTCAGGTCGAAGAACGTGCTCGGCATGCTGATGCAGAACTTCTTCTGCCTCGGGTTGGTCAGCCTCTTATGGGCGGCCTTGACGTACTCGCTGGCGTTCTCCGGATCCGGCAAGTGGATCGGCAACTTCGACCTCGCCTGGCTACGCGACGCAGCGACGACGCAGCCCACCGGGTTCGAGCTGTCGATCCCTCCGTATGTATTTCTCGCGTTCCAGCTGATGTTCGCGATCATCACGCCCGCGCTGATCACCGGTGCGCTGGCGGACCGCATGAAGTGGTCGGCGTGGGTATGGCTCGTCGGCCTGTGGTCGGTGCTCGTGTACGCGCCGGTTGCGCACTGGGTGTTCTCGCCCGCAGGCTGGCTGTTTCGTCGGGGCGCGCTCGACTTTGCGGGCGGTACCGTCGTGCACATCAACGCCGGCATCGCCGCGCTGGCGGTGATCCTCGTATTGGGCAAGCGGCGGGGTTGGCCCGGCCACCCGATGCCACCTCACTCGCTGCCATTGACCTTGCTCGGGGCCGGCATCCTGTGGTTCGGGTGGTTCGGGTTCAACGCCGGGTCGGCGCTGGCCGGCAATGACATCGCGGCCCAGGCGCTGGTGAACACCCATATGGCGGCGGCCGCCGCGCTCGTCGGTTGGCTCATCATCGAACGGCTGCGCTCCGGGCATGCGACGACGCTTGGCGCCGCCTCGGGTGCGGTGGCAGGTCTCGTTGCCATCACGCCGTGCGCAGGATTCGTCGGCGGGATGGCGCCCATCTACATCGGACTCGTCGCCGGTGGCATTTGTGCGCTGGCCGTGAGCATGAAATTCAAGTTCGGATACGACGACTCGCTCGATGTGGTCGGTGTGCACCTCGTCGGAGGCATCGTTGGTTCCCTGCTCGTCGGATTGTTCGCGGACGCGGCGGTGAACCCCGGCGTCGTCGACGAAGGGCTGTTTCTTGGTGGCGGCATCGACCTCCTGCTCGAGCAGCTGCTCGCGGTCGCTGTCACGATCGTCTATTCGTTCGTCGTGACGGGCATCATCATGCTGGTGCTGAAGCGAGTGCTGCCGGGAGGCGTCCGGGTATCGGAGGAGGACGAGGAGACCGGGCTCGACCTCTCGCAGCACTCCGAGGTCGGCTAC
>JBOGFL010000608.1:0-5820 GCA_050743285.1 Acidimicrobiia bacterium | reverse complement strand
ACCTTCCCCGCCCCGGTGAACACCTGGCGGGTCACGAACCACGGCAGCAGGTGACGGACGAGGCTCGCGAACGGGACGGCACGGTCGACGAGGTAGTTCTCGTGCGTGCCATAGCTGTTGCCCTTGCCGTCGGAGTTGTTCTTGTAGACGACGATCTCCTGGCCCGCCGGCAGCAGGCGGCGCGCCGCCAGCATCGACCGGGCCAGGACGCGCTCCCCCGCCTTGTCGGCGCCGACCAGCTCCAGGGCGTCGGCACACTCCGGCGTCGAGTACTCGGGGTGGGCGTGGTCGACGTAGTAACGGGCCCCGTTGGTGAGGACCGTGTTCACGAGGTGGGTCTCGATCTCCGGCGGGGCCGCCCCGTCCCGGGCGAATCCCCGGGCGTCGCGGTCGGGCGACTCGTCCTCGAAGTCCCAGCCCACCTTGCGGTGCTCGACGTAGCCGTTGATGAGCATCGAGGATGCGAGCACCGGATTGGCGTCGGGCGCGCCGCGCAGCGCGACGCCGTACTCGGTCTCGATCCCGCACACCTTGGGGACGGCCACGGAGCCAGGATACTGCCGCCCCTTGGGCGCTCAGGGACGAGCGTGCCCGCCCCTTCTCCGCCGCCCACCGCCCTCGAGCGGAGCGCGCCTTTGGCGCGCGCTATAGATATTGGCCGGTGGTGACGCGTTCGATCTGACGCCCGCCGTGCGCTTCGTCGCCCTCGGACAGGAGGGTGCGCACGAAGACGATCCGCTCGCCCTTCTTGCCCGAGATCTTCGCCCAGTCGTCGGGGTTCGTCGTGTTCGGGAGATCCTCGTGCTCCCGGAATTCCTGACGGATCGACTCGACCAGGTCCTCGCCCGAGATCCCGCTCGCCTCGCCGGAGATCTGGCGCTTGATCGAGCGCTTCTTGGCCCGGCGCACGATGTTCTCGATCATTGCGCCCGACGCGAAGTCCCGGAAGTACAGGATCTCTTTGTCGCCGTTCTGGTAGGTGACCTCGAGGAACCGGTTGTCGTCGTCGGCCGCGTACATCCGGTCGACGGCGACCTCGATCATCCCCTTCACCGCGCCCTCGGGGCTGCCGTGCGCCTGGACCTCGTCGTCGGCGATCGGCAGCGTCGGAGTCAGATAGCGGCCGAAGATCTCTCGAGCACTGTCTTCGCTGGGCCGCTCGATCTTGATCTTCACGTCGAGACGTCCCGGGCGGAGAATTGCAGGGTCGATCAGGTCCTCGCGGTTCGACGCCCCGATCACGATCACGTTCTTGAGGCTCTCTACACCGTCGATCTCGGCCAGCAGCTGCGGCACGATCGTCGACTCGATGTCCGATGAGATCCCGGTGCCGCGCGTCCGGAAGAGCGAGTCCATCTCGTCGAAGAAGACGATGACCGGCACGCCCTCCTCCGATTTTTCGCGCGCGCGCTGGAAGATCAGGCGGATCTGCCGTTCGGTCTCGCCGACGTACTTGTTGAGGAGCTCGGGGCCCTTGATGTTGAGAAAGTACGAGCGCGCCTCTTCGTTGCCCGTCTTCTCGGCAACACGCGCCGCGAGCGAGTTGGCGACCGCTTTGGCGATGAGCGTCTTGCCGCAACCGGGTGGGCCGTAGAGCAGGATCCCCTTCGGCGGCGAGAGCTCGTGGCGGAGGAACAGATCCGCGTAGAGGTACGGCAGCTCGACCGCGTCCTGGATCTGGTCGATCTGGTCGTCGAGGCCGCCGACGTCCGCGTACGTGACGTCGGGCACCTCTTCGAGGATGAGCTCCTCGACCTCGGGCCGGGGCAGCCGCTCGACGAGCAGGCCGGAGCGGCTCTCCATGAGCACGTGGTCGCCGGCGCGTAGCGGCTCCTCGAGCAAGCTGTCGGAGAGCTCACACACCCGCTCCTCGTCGGCGCGGCCCACCACCAGCGCGCGGCGGCCGTCGGCGAGCAGCTCTTTGATGAGCACGACCTCGCCGGACGCGTCGGGCGCGCGCACGAGCACGACGCTCAACGACTCGTTGAGCACGACCTCCTGGCCACGCTCGAGAGTGTCGAGTTCGAGTTCGGGGTGGACGGCCACCCGCATCTTGCGGCCGGCCGTGAAGATGTCGACGGTGCCGTCGTCGTTGGCGTCGAGGAACGTGCCGTACGCGGACGGTGGCATCGTGAGCTTCTCGACTTCTTCGCGAAGGGCGCTGATGTGCTCGCGCGCCTCGCGCAGCGTCGCCGAAAGCTTCTCGTTTTGCGAAAGCGCCTGCGCCAGCTGGCCCTTGGTCTCGAGCAGGCGCTCTTCGAGCGTCCGGACCCGCTTCGGCGCGTCCTGCAGCCGGCGACGCAGGACGATGACCTCCTCCTCCAGCGCCTTGATCTGCGCCTGGAGGTCTCCGACCTGACGTTCGTACTCGACGAGTCGCCGTTCGTGCTCCGAAGCCACCCGCTGGGCTCCTTTTGGTCGCTGCGCTCGGACCTTACACCGGCGCCCTTCCAGGCCCGGTGGCAATCCGCACCTGGATTTACCCCGTCCGGACTTGATAAATTGTAGGCACCAGCGAGGCCCCCCGGCCCCGGTTTCTGACCCAGGGAGAGGAACCCCACATGGGTATGAAGGTCTGGATCGACCAGGACCTCTGTACCGGCGACGGGCTATGTGAAGAGATCGCGCCGGACGTCTTCACGCTGCTCGACGACGGCCTCGCCTACGTGAAGGAAGGTGCCAAGGTCTTCAACGAGCCCGGCGGCGCCGAGGGACTCGCGCCCGTGCCCGCCGGTCAGGAAGAAGCCGTGATCGAGTCGGCCGAAGAGTGCCCGGGCGAGTGCATCTTCATCGAAGTCGAGGAGTAACGCGCCGCAACGGCGAGCGAGCGGAGGCGAGCGCAGCCCTCCGGGCTCGCCGAGCCGGCTCCGCCGGTCGGCGATGCCGCCGAAAGATCGTTCAACCCACCAGACACGGGCCGGTGTCGACGCTCTCGGTCCCGACCCCACTCAGCACCGCGTCCACCTCGACGTTCGTCAACGCGTAGCCGGTGCCCGCCTGTTCGGGGTCGACCGCGAACGCAACACCGATCACCTGACCCTCGCGATCGACGAGCGGTCCGCCGGAATCGCCCGGCTGGAGCTCGGCGGCGAGCACGAAGACGTCGCGCCGGGTGGCGCCGGTCCGGTAGATGTCGGTGCCGACCGCGATGATCCGCTCCGCAACGCGCGCCGGAGTTTCCTGCAGCGGTCCGCCCCGGGGGTATCCGTACACCGCGCCGACGGTGCCCGACCCGGCGTCCGCCCGCGTGAGCTCGGCGGCGTCGAGTCCGGGGACGTCGAGCACGGCAAGATCACGGTCGGGGTCGAAAGCAACGACCCGTCCTTCGAAGCGCTGCCCGTCGAACGTCTCTACCGCGCTCGTGTCCTCCCCCGCGACAACGTGTGCGTTGGTGACGACGGTGCCGACGGACGTGACGTACCCGGAGCCGTTCTGGATGCGGTCGCAGGCCTCGCCCTCGACCTGGACGACCGAAGCTGCAACTCGTCGGGCTACGAGGTTCGGCAGCACCTCGGACGGGGGCGGCCCGACATCGGGGGGCTCGACGAGATCCGAGAAGACCTCGGGACCGACCTCCCCGACAAACCGTCCGAGCGCGAGGGCCGACGGCGGCGCGTCCGGAGCGACGCGATCGACGGCGCTGACGACGACTGACTCCCGGACCGCCCGGGCCGGCCAGCCCGGCGCGCTGGCGAACGCGGGGATAAGCAGCCACACGATGACGAGGACGCCCGTGGCACCGAGCGCGGCGCCGGCCACGCGCTCGCCTTGGTGGACGCGGTCGCCGGACGGGAGCCGCCGGCGCAATGCGGTGCCGGCGACGACCCCGGCGGCCTGCCCCAAACTGCCCGCGAGGAGCACGAAGATCACCGCGGCGAAGAACCGCACGCGCGGCGTCGCGCCGACCATGGCGCCTGCGACGTCATCGACGAACGCGCCCGCGACCACGATTCCGAGCGCGAGACCGACCCACGAGATCGAGCGGGCGACGAGCCCGAGCCGGTAGCCGGCGAGGGAGGCCGCCGCGATGGCGGCCAGGATCAGCAGATCGAGGGCGGTCACTCGGCTGCCAGCAGGCGCGCCGCGGTGAGAAAACCGGTGTGGGCGACCATGCGGTGATCGGGCCGCACTGACTGCCCGTCGACGTGCCATGAGCGTTGCAGCACCTCGACGCTTTCTGCCATCCCGAATGCGGATTCGGCGAGCGCTTCGCGCAGTCGCGCAACTTGGCCGATCGTCGGGAGGTAGGCGAACAGGATGCCGCCCGGTGTCAGTGCCCCCTCGGCGTGCTTGACGACTCGCCACGGCTCGGGGAGATCGAGCAGGACGCGATCGAGGTCCTCTTCCTCGATGCCCTCGTACACGTCGCGGACCATCAGCGTGAGCGGAAGGTCCGGTCCGAGAAGGCCCTCGATGTTGCGGCGCGCCCGCTCGGCGAAGTCCGCTCGCAGCTCGTACCCGGTGACGTTCCCGTGCGTCCCCACCGCGCGCAGCAGCGCCATGGTCAGCGCGCCGGACCCGACTCCGGACTCGAGGACCCGCGCGCCGGGAAACACGTCGGCGAGCATCAAGATCGGACCGAGGTCTTTCGGGTAGATGACCTGGGCACCGCGGGGCATCTTCACGACGTAGTCCGCCAGCCGGGGTCTCACCGCGATGAGCCGGGCACCGCGTGTGGTGCGGACGGTGATGCCCTCGGGACTGCCGATGACGTCGTCGTGGGCGAGAACCCCGGTGTGCGAGTGGAACTCACCACCCTCGGCCAGCGTGATCAGGTGGCGCCGGCGTTTCGAGTCGACGAGCAGCACACGGTCACCGGGAACGAACGGGCGCGGCACGGGAACTACTCCGCGTGGACGCGCGCCCGCAGCCGGCAGAAGGCGCACACCTCACCGGTGGTCGGCGCACCGCACGACTGGCAGGGCACCAGCTCCGCGCCCGCACATTCGCCCCGCTCGAAGCTGTCGGCGACGCGGTCGATGAACCCGTGCAGAAAGGCTGCCTTGGTGCCGGGGGACCGCTGCTCCAACTCGTTGAGAACCTCCTTGTACCCGAGGTGACGGTTCCCCGCCGCCATCGGGCACTCTTCGACGATGTACTCGATGCCGGCGAGCACGCAGTACGCCGCTGTCTCGCGTTCCGCCAGTCGCACGAGCGGCTTCACCTTGCGGGGAAACCCGGGCCGGGCGGGCAGTACCGGACGCTGGCGTGCGAGGTAGTCGACCTCCCAGCGCAGGACGTTGCCGAGCAGGACCGCCGCCTCGTCATCGAGGTTGTGGCCGGTGGCGACGACCTCGTAGCCGCGTTCCAGGGCGACCTGATTGAAGAGGTGCCGCTTCGAGAGGCCGCAGGCGCCGCACGGCGGGCGTCGGCTTGCCGCCGCCGCCTCCGGCACCGTGTAGCCGTAATCGCCGGCGAGGTCGACCTCATGGATCTTGAGACCCCGGGCACGGGCGAACTCGCGGGCGTAGCTCCCGGAGTCCGCGGAGTAGTCGCCGATCCCGAGGCCGAGATACAGGACGTCGACGTCGTAGCCGAGACCATGCAGCAGATCCCACAGTGCCAGGGAGTCCTTGCCGCCCGACACCGCCACGAGCACCCGCTCGCCGGGACCGATCATGTCGTGCTCGGCAATCGTGCGCCGCACTTGCTCGGTGCAGTGCGCGAGAAAATGCTCCCGGCAGAAGGCGGCGTTGTGCCGGCGTACGTCGAGGACCGCGGGCCCTCGGCAGACGCGGCACTTCATCGCGCGCCCCCCGAGATCACCGGCCGGATCTCGACCGTGTCGTCGTCGGCCAGCCGGGCGTCGCGGGTCACCAA
>JBOGFL010000607.1:0-2256 GCA_050743285.1 Acidimicrobiia bacterium | reverse complement strand
GCTCCGCCGCGCCCGACGGCTCGTTCACGCCCGGCAGATCACTGGTCCGTCACCTGCTCGTAGATGTCGATGTCGTCGATCGTGCGGACGTAGCGATACTTGGTGTCGACGAGCCGTTGCAATCGTGGGAAGAGCGATACCGGGTACGGCTCCAATCCGCGTATTCCGGCGTCGGCGGTGTCGAGGATGTAGCGCGGCGGATGCAGCGTGAGGTCCTCGAAAAGGGTGTCCCAGGCGTCGGAGGCCTCGACCTGTCGGACAATGTCATCTTGTGCACGCTCGTCGGCGGGGCGGCCGGGATGCGTAAGGCCCAGCAGCGACGGGGTCAGGTACCTCGTCGCGGGGTTCGTTCCCGACGCCCAGTAGATCTCGGGCGCCGTGCCCCACACGAACACGGGATCGCCGGGCTCAGTGTGGCGCTTCACGAACGCGCTCGCGCTCTCGTACTCGAAGTCGCGATTGAAGGGCTGCACGAAGAACCCGAGAGCCGAGAAGCTGACTGCGACGATGGCCGCGGTGGCCATTGTCGCAACTCGAACGCGGCGGCCCGCGTGCACCAGCGCACCCGCGGTGAGAAGACACAGCGGCGGCAGGAGCTGGAGGTAATAGTGACCGAAGAATCGAAAGCCCACAGCCACTGAGATCGCGCCGGACGCAAGCCACAGCCAAAGGTCGACGTCGGAGCGCCCGTCGTCACGCACCGCAGCTCGCTCGCGCCACGCCGACGGCAGTCGCCACAGGATCGCCAGGTTCATCGCAAGGAACGCCGCCGTCATCAGGGCGAACATCATGAGAACGAATGTCGACGCTTCGCCGATGCTCAGGTACGAACCGTTCCCGAGGACCGCCCAGAAGAACAGTTCGTGTGGGCCGACGAGGAGCGCGACGACTCCGATTGGCACTGCGAACCCGAGCAATGCTCGTGGAACATTGGTGCGGTCGCGGTCGCGGCCGAGCAGCCAGAGCACTGGGAGCAACGTCGCCGCGCCTGTCTGTTTCGCCAACGTGGCCAGCGCCACGCACACTCCCGCCCAGCCTCCGCGTCCGCGTCGGGCCAGCAACACGGCCCCGGTCATCGACGGCAGCATGAACACCTCGAAGTTGGCCGCCTGTCCGTCCTGCGGCGCGAAGGACACCGACGCCAAGACCATCAGAACGCCGGCGACCCAACCGGCACGCTCGCCGTAGCGCCGCCGCGCCTCAATTGACAGGAGCAATGCGGTGAGGGCGACCGCGAGCATGGCGACAACCCGAACCGCCACGAGACTGGCAGCCCCTACAAGCGTGAACGTCGCCGCGTAGACGTACGGCACGAGCGGCGGCTTGCGGTCGGCGGCGAGGTCGTAGAGGTTCTGCCAGCCGTCGTCGCGGATTACCTCGGCCTGCGTCGCCAGGAATGTTTCGTCGGAGTTGAACACGTCGACCGCGAACGCGGGCAGGCGCAGCGCCACCGTCAGGAGGAGCAGGCACCCGAACAGGCGCAGGACCGAGGCGCGTTCGAGCGTCCAGGCGCGGGGGGTCAGGGGTGCCGCGGTAACGGTGGTCATGGGGAGTGGTCTGAGCCTACCGAGACTCCCACGCCTCTAGCCCGGTTCGAGATCTCCGCCGAGGTACCGCGTGCGGCAGAGCGAGCGCTGGACCTTGCCCGACGAGGTCTTCGGGAGGGTGCCCGGCGAGACCAAGACGACGTCCTCGGGGGGGAGGCCGACGGCGTCCCGGACCCGGCTCACAACCGCGTCGCGGACTTGGTCGGTCCCGGCGGCGCGCACCTCGGCCACCACGACCAGCGCCTCCCGGCCCTTGCGGCCCTCGGCGCCGAAGGCGATGACGTTGCCCGCCCGCACGCCGTCGACGGCCTGGGCGGCGCGCTCGACGTCCTCGGGGAAGACGTTGCGGCCGCCGACGATGATCACGTCCTTCAGGCGGCCGCACACCACCAGCTCCTCATCGGCCTGGTAGCCGAGGTCGCCGGTGCGGAGCCAGTCGACCCGGAACGCCGCCGCGGTGGCGGACGGGTTCCGGAAATAGCCGGGGGTGATCGACGGGCCCCGCAGCTCGATCTCGCCGACCTCGCGCTCTGACATCAGGGCTCCGGTGTCGGGGTCGGCGATCCGGAGCTCGAAACCGGGGAGTGGCCCGCCGAGCCGGGCCAGCCGGCGGGCGTCGGGACCGTCGGCGACCGGCGCCGCGAAGCGGTCCGTCTCGAGGACGCGCCGGTCGACGGTGTCGACCGCCATGCCGGTCCCGGGGTTGGGG
>JBOGFL010000606.1:0-3516 GCA_050743285.1 Acidimicrobiia bacterium | reverse complement strand
CCGCCGACGAAGAGCACGTTGTCGCGCTGGCCGCCTGCGGCGACCTGACCGCGATCCTCGGGCTCACCGGCGACCCGGACGCCGACGCCGGCACCGACGCACTTCGCACGCGCCTCGAACCGTCTCTCGGCGCCGCCGACGTCGAGCCCGCGCCCGCGCCGCCGGCCGGCGACCTCGTCGTCCTCGCGCCCGACGGTGACGACGAAGTGCGCGAGGTCGTACGACTCGCGTTGGACCGCGCCGCCGCCGGCACCCCGTGGCACCGGATGGCGATCCTCTACCGGCTCGCCGACCCTTATGCCCGCACGGTGGAGCAGGCGCTGGCGGCGGCGGAGATCCCGGCGTCGGGACCGGCGGCCCAGCGGTTGGCCGCCACGGTTGCCGGTCGCGTGCTCATGGCGTTGCTCGATCTCGCCGACCAGGACCTCGCCCGCGACGCGGTCGCGGCCTGGCTCACCAGCGGGCCCGTGCGCGATCCCGAGCGCGGTCGAGGTGTCGACGCGTACCGCTGGGACCTTCTCTCCCGCGAAGCCGGCGTCGTCGCCGGTGCAAACCAGTGGGACGAACGCCTCGCCCGGCTCGAGCGGGCGCGCCTCGAAGCCGTCAACGAGCTGGCGCAGACGGGCGAGGACGAGACGGTTCGCCTCCGCCTGGAAGCCGACGTCGAGGAGCTTGCCGCGCTGCGAAGCTTCGTCGCCGCCCTCGCGGGTTCGCTGGCACCGAACGAGGTGTCGTGGACCGCCTATTCGGCGTGGGCGCGGGCGCTCCTTGATCGATATCTCGGGAGCGAGGCGAGTCGCGGCGCGTGGCCGGAATCCGAGCTCGACGCTGCCCGTCGCATCGACGGCACGCTCGAGGGCATCGCCGCGCTCGCCGCACTCGGCACCACGCCTGATCCCGCGGCGTTCCGCACTGCGGTCGCGGCCGAGCTCGATGCGCCGGCCGGCCGCCTGGGTCGGATGGGTGACGGTGTCTTCATCGGCCCGCTTCAGAGCGCGTACGCGAGCGACTTCGACACCGTGTTCGTGGTCGGCATGGCCGAAGGGGTCTTTCCACCCCGCGGGCGCGAAGATCCGCTCCTTCGGGACACCGAACGATCACTGATGGGTCTGCCACTCCATGCCGAACGGCGGGCCGAGGAACGGCGCGACTACCTGGCGGCGTTGGCGGCCGCGCCGGAATGCGTGCTCACGTTTCCCCGCGCCGACCCACGGGCGCAACGAAAGCGCCTTCCGTCGCGGTGGCTGCTCGAGACCGTCGGCGTCGTCGACCAGCGGCGCACCGCGGAAGAGCTCCTCACGCTTCCCGTCGCGCCGTGGCTGCGTGTGGTTCCCTCTTACGAGGGCGGCGTGCTCGGCGCCGCCCAGCCTGCGTCGGTCACGGAGCACGATGTCGCTTCCCTGCGCGGCTGGGCGTCAGCCGACCAACCGCTCGAAGAACATCCGCTCGTTGCTGGGGACGCGCAGCTCCGCGGCGGGATCGCCGCGCTCGCGGGTCGCGCGTCGCACCACGCCACCGAGTTCGACGGCGTCGTCGGCCCGTGGCCCGAACTCGTCCCCGGTCCCGACCGTCCGGTCTCGGCCACCGCGCTCGAGACTTGGGCCACCTGCCCGTTCCGCTACCTGCTCGCGCAGGTGCTGCGCGTGCGCGAGGTGCCCCGCCCCGAGGAACTCGACACCATCAGCCCGCTCGACCGAGGCACCCTCGTTCACTCGATCCTCGAAGCGTTCCTCAAGCAGGCGCCGCCGCGGCGCGCGCCCGACGAGCCGTGGTCGGCCGACGATCACGCGTTGCTGCGCGCGATCACCGGCGAGCTCTGCGACCGCGCCGAGGCAGCCGGGCTCACCGGCCACCCCCGGCGCTGGACGCTCGAACGCCGGCGACTCGAGCGCGAGCTCGCGGTCTTCCTCACCCAGGACGAGGAACTGCGCGCCGAGCACGGGGTGCTCCCGGTTATGGGCGGGCTCGAGTACTCGTTCGGCTTCGAGGACGGCGCGCCCGCGGTCACCTTCGAAACCGCGGGTCGGCAGGTCACGTTCCGGGGCCGCATCGATCGCATCGACAGCTCGCCCGACGGCACGCACGCAGTCGTGTGGGACTACAAGACCGGACACCGCGTCGCCAAGATCAACGCCGTCGACCCCCTCGACGCGGGAACACGACTCCAGCTGCCGGTCTACGCGCACGCCGCCACCGACCTCACGGGCACCGACGACGTCGCCGCGCATTACTGGTACACCCAGAGCGGGGAGACGCCCGGCTTCCGCGTTGACGACGCGCTCAACACCCGCCTCGAGGAGGTCGTGGGTGGGGTCCTCGACGGCATCGCAGCCGGCGCGTTCCTTGCCGTTCCCGGCGACCCGCGCCAAGACGGGGCGGGGCGCGACACGTGGGAAAACTGCTGCTACTGCGCCTACGACCGCGTGTGCCCGCCCGATCGCGATCGCCTCCACGCCCGAAAGGCCGCGGATCCGGCCGCCGAGCTGTGGGGGGCGTTGGCCGTGGACGACGGCTCATGACCGCGCGGACACCTGTCGACCAGGACGCCCGTGATCAGGTGCGGACCGACCATTCACACACGCTGTTCGTCGAGGCCGCCGCCGGCACCGGGAAGACCCAGGCGCTCGTCGACCGGGCCGTCTCGCTCGTCGCCCGCGGCGCACCACTCCGCAGCATCGCCGCGATCACCTTCACGGAGGCGGCCGCGGCCGAGCTTCGCGACCGCATACGTGACGCGCTCGAGGAGGCGGCGGCCGGCACCGATCCGTACGTCACCGCGCCGGAAGAGCAAACGCGCTGCCGGGCCGCGCTCGCCGATCTCGACGACGCCGCCCTCACGACCCTGCACGGGTTCGCCCAGCGCATCCTCGCCGACCATCCGCTCGAAGCCGGTCTCCCGCCTGGGTTCGAAGTGCTCGACGAGGTTGCGGCCGGCGTGCGCTTCGAGCAGCGGTGGAGCGAGTTCGTGCAGCTACTGCTCGACGACGAGGCGCTGAGCGATCTCGTCCTCCAGGGCTTCGCGCTCGGGCTCGCGCCTGATGTGCTGCGCCAGGTAGCCCGCACCTTGCGCGACAACTACGACCGGGTCGATCGGCCCACTCCCGCGCGGGAGACGCTCCCCCCGCTCGACCTGCGGCCGTTCCTGGAGGCGGTCGACGTCGCGCTGGGCATGGCGGCCGAGTGCCGCGATCCCGACGACAAGCTCTTCCAGCACCTCCAGCTCGTCGCCGTCTTCCGAACCGAGCTCGACGCCGCGGCCGATGATCTCGACCGCCTCGACTTCCTCCGGAACTGGTCCAAACTCAAGAGCTCACTCGGACGGGCCGCGAACTGGTCGTCGGTCAACGATGTACGAGATCGTCTCCGCGGTGCGCAAGACGCCTTCGATGAGCTGCTGGCCGGTCGCCGCCGCCTGGTCGTGGGCGTGTTACTCGATCGGGTCGTCGACTGGGCCCACGAACAAGCCGCCGAGCGGGCACGCGCCGGCGAGGTCGAGTTCCACGACCTGCTCGTGCT
>JBOGFL010000605.1:0-1859 GCA_050743285.1 Acidimicrobiia bacterium | reverse complement strand
CACGAGGTCGATCTCGTCGACCAGGTCAACGTCCTCGAGCGCCCGGCGCGCCTCCGGGATCGCCGCAATCAACGGGCTGCCGGTCTCCTCGGCCGCGGTGTGGGGGCCCGCGCCCGTGCCCCCCGCGGCCCCGTCGGGGTCGATGATGTCCGGCCCGCACTTGGCGGCCATCCGAACGTCGTCGTACACGCGCGCCGCGCCGAGCTTGAGCTGGATCGGGATCCGGTAGTCCGTGGCCTCGCGGACCTCCTGGACCTTCAGCGAGAGGTCGTCGGGGCCGAGCCAGTCCGGGTGCCGGGCCGGCGAGCGCTGATCGATGCCGGGCGGCAACGAGCGCATCTCGGCCACCTGCTCGGTCACCTTCTGCCCCATCAGGTGGCCGCCGAGCCCCACCTTGCAGCCCTGACCGATGAAGAACTCGCACGCGTCCGCAAGCATCAGGTGATGCGGGTTGAACCCGTAGCGGCTCTGGATGTTCTGGTAGTACCACTTGATCGAGAGGTCGCGTTCGGGCGGGATCATCCCTCCCTCGCCCGAGCACGTGGCCGTGCCGGCCATGGAGGCGCCCTTGGCGAGTGCCATCTTCGCCTCGAGCGAGAGGGCGCCGAAGCTCATGCCCGTGATGTAGATCGGGATGTCGAGCTCGATCGGCTTCTTGGCGAAGCGTGCCCCGAGGACGGTCTTCGTCTCGCACTTCTCGCGGTAGCCCTCGATCACGAACCGGGTCAACGTGCCCGGCATGAACATGAGCTCGTCCCAGTGCGGGATCTTCTTGAACATCGAGAAGCCCCGCATGCGGTAGCGGCCCAGCTCGGACTTCATGTGGATGTCGTTGATGACGTCGCGGGTGAAGATCCGGCTCTGCCCGAGGACGGTGCGATCGCCTTCCGACATCACAGCACCAGCTTTCGTTCCGAGGGCTCGAGGTTGTCGTAGTTGTAGAGCTTCTTGCCGCAGACGAACTTCTGGAACTCGGGCGGGTCGCCGAGCCCGTAGATCTTGAACTTGCGCCCGATGAACTCGGTGTCGGCGTCGGTCCACTCGCCCGGGACGCAGTCGATGCCGAGCGACTTGACCTTGCCGGCGACGTAGATGGTCCCGTCGTACATCGAGTCGCCGAGACCGGGGCCGACGTTCCCGCAGAGCACCTGGCGGCCGCGCTGCATCATGAAGCCGGTCATCGTGCCCGCGTCGCCGAGGACGATGACGGTGCCGCCCTTCTGGTCGATCCCGGTGCGCGCGCCGACCCTCCCCCTGACGACGACGTCTCCGCCGCGGATGGCCGCCGCCGTCAGCGAGCCCGCGTTGCCGTCGACGATGACGACGCCGGACATCATGTTCTCGCAGGCGGACCAGCCGACCCGGCCGGTGACGTTGATCTCGGGGCCGTCGATCAGGCCGCAGCCGAAGTAGCCGAGGCTGCCGCCGAAGGTGATCCGGCAGCGCGTGAGGATGCCGACTCCGAGCGAGTGCTTCGAGCCGGGGTTGAGCACGGTCACGTCCGTGACACCCTCCTCGTAGAGAAGGCGCCGCAGCTCGAGGTTGATCTGGCGCGTGGTGAGGTCCTGCGCGTCGAAGGTCGCGCGACCATGTTCGATCTCGGCGGTGCGAGGCGCCTCCGCGAACGGCTCCGCCAGTCCGCGCGCATCGTACGTGACCCGGCTCTCTCCTACCGCTGCCACACCATCACCTCGCCCTCGTAGGGGTCATACGTGTCGATCTCGTGGTCGACGATCGCGCGGATGGCGATCTCCTCGGAGGCGAGCGCGACAACGCCGTCCGACTCGTAGAGCACGAGCGGCTTGGCGGCCATCTCGTCCTTGCAGACGCCGAGCGCGTCGGCGGTGACGGCGATGTAC
>JBOGFL010000604.1:0-5995 GCA_050743285.1 Acidimicrobiia bacterium | reverse complement strand
GCTCCGCGCCATCTGCGCGCGCAGTCAGGGTTTCGTCTACGGGGTCTCCCTGCTCGGCGTGACCGGGGAGCGCGCGGAGCTGGCGCTCCAGGCCGCAGTCATGGGCAAGCGGCTCAAAGCCGAGACCGACAAGCCCGCGCTGCTCGGAATCGGCATCTCGACGCCGGCGCATGCGGCTACCGCTGCCGCCCATGCAGATGGCGTGATCATCGGGAGTGCCATCATGCGGCGGATCCTCGACGATGAGACGCCGGGCGCCGTCGCCGCGTTCGTCGCCGGTGTTCGCACCGCTCTCGACACGTAGACAAGCCGTACGATACGAGGCCATGCCCGAGCCTGAGTTGGCGACAATCGATGGATGCGATCTCTGCGAGGCGGCTCGCATCACGCCGTGGTTCCACGAGGACGACATCTGTTGGATCGCGGAGTGCGAGATCTGCGCGGTGCCCATGGTCGTGTGGCGATTCCACGGGACCGAGCCGCCCGGCGAGCACCTCAACCACATGATGACCGAGTTGGCACGTATCGCGGGTCTGGAGCTGACCGTCAAGCACTACGTCGATGACAACATGCGAAACATTCCTGACCACTACCACGCGCACGCTCGTCCCCAGGGCGGCTTCTTCGGGCACGGCTACCGGAGGACGTGAGCCCTGATGCGTGGAGGCCCGGAGCGAGTCGGCGTCTTCGGCGGAACGTTCGACCCCGTCCACGTCGGTCACGTCGCCGCCGCGAGCGAGGTCCGTCAGCGACTCGAACTCGACCGTATGCTCGTCGTGCCGGCGGGCGACCCGTGGCAGAAGGGGCATGACGTCGTCGCCTCCGCCGCCGACCGACTCGCGATGGTCGAGGCGGCGATCGAGGGGATCGACGGTCTCCACATCTCGCCGCTCGAAGTCGACCGCGATGCGCCGTCCGTCACTGCCGACACGCTCGAAGCGCTGGCGGCGCCCTCGCGCCGGCTGTACCTCGTGCTCGGTGCCGACGCCGTGGCCAACATGCACAGCTGGCGCCGCCTCGAGGAGACACGCCACCTCGCGGCTCTCGTCGTCGTGGAGCGCGCCGGGGAGCACGCCGAGTCGCCCGGTCCCGGCTGGCAGGTCGAGCGGGTGCCGATCCCGCGCCTCGACGTGTCATCGACCGATATCCGGGACCGGGTTGCCGACGGCCGGCCTATCGACGGCCTCGTCCCGCCCGCGGTGATCACCGTCATCCGGTCCCGTGGCCTCTACACTCGACGACGGTGACGGCGCGGGACGTCAACGGCCATTCGGGCGAGCACCAGGACGAGCGCGGCGACTAGCGGCCTCACCACCGACGCGCACCGCCGAGCGGCTGCGGCCGCGGTCGCGGCGGCGGCCAAGAAAGCCGAGGACGTGGTCGTTCTCGACGTCGGTGACGTGCTCGGCATCGCCGATCTGTTCGTCATCGCCTCGGGCACGAACCGGCGCCAGGTCAAGACGATCGTCGAGGAGGTCGAACGGGCGCTGCACGAACGGGGTGTCGCGCCGCGCAGCACCGAGGGCCTCGACGACACCTCCTGGGTGCTGCTCGACTACGGCGACATCGTCGTCCACGTGTTTCTCGACGAGACCCGCCGCTACTACGACCTCGAGCGTCTGTGGGCCGACGCCCCCCGGCTCGACTGGGCGCAGTTCGAGGCCGCGGTCTAGCAGATCACCGCTCGACCCAGGGCCGCATCGGGATGCCTCGGGCCCGGAGCGCGTCCTTGAGCTCGCGGACACCGATATTGCGGTCGAAGCGGGGGGAGTACAGGATCGAGCTGATGATCGCGGCCGAAGCGTCACCTTCGGTGAGACCGGCGGCGATGTGGTCGACGGTGCCGGCTCCGCCCGATGCGATCACGGGCACGTTGACGCTCCTGGCGACCGCGGCGGTGATCCCGAGGTCATATCCGGACGCGGTGCCGTCCCGGTCGATGCTGTTGACGACCACCTCTCCGGCACCGAGCTCCTCTCCGCGCCGCACCCATTCGAGCGCGTCGAGACCGGTTGCGGCGCGGGCGCCGTCGATGAACACCTCATAGCCACTGGGAATCCCGGGGCGGACGCCGACGTCCTTCACCTTGGTGCTGAGCACGATGCACTGGCGGCCGAAGGCCTCGGCCCCGTCGCGGATGATCCCGGGATTGCGGACGGCCATCGAGTCGACGCTGATCTTCTCGGCTCCTGCCTTCAGGACCTCGAACATGTCGTCGACCGATCTGATCCCGCCGCCGACGGTGAAAGGCACGAAGGTCCGTTCCGCGACCCGGCGCACCGTCTCGAGATCGATTTTGCGTCGCTCGGCGCTGGCGGTGATGTCGTAGAACACGATCTCGTCGATCTGGTCGTTGTAGAGCTGCTCGGCTAGGCCGGCGGCGGGTGCGACGTCGATGTTGTCCTGGAACTGCTGCGCTTTCGTGACCCGACCGTCGATGACGTCGAAACATGCGATGAGGCGACGCGTCAGCACGGTTTCCCGTTCCACCGGCTGAAGGAAGCGAGAAGACGGAGGCCGAGCTCACCGCTTTTCTCGGCGTGAAACTGCGTCGCGACGATGTTGGCGCGGGCGGCGACGGAGCAGAACTCGACGCTGTAGTCGGTGCTGCCGAGAACGTCAGTCTCGTCAGCCGGAACCGCGTGGTAGCTGTTGACGAAGTAGAAGTGGCCGGCGTCGGGGAGGTCAGCGGTCACCGGGTGGGGACGACGGAACGTCACCTCGTTCCAGCCGATCTGCGGTACGCGGTCGGTGTCCGGAAAGCGACGGACCGTGCCCGGGAGCCATCCGAGCGTTTCGGTGTCTCCCTCCTCGCTGCGATCGAACAGCAGCTGGAGGCCGATACAGATGCCGAAGAACGGAACGCCGTCGTCACGGACACGTCGCGTCATTGGTTCGAGGATCCCGGACTCCGCCAGTGAGCCCATCGTCGCCCCGGCCGCGCCCACTCCGGGGAGGACGAGCCGCTGCGCCTCCGCGACCTCGTCGGGTTTCGACACGAGGCGCGCGTCGAGTCCGAGCTTTCGGAACGCGTAGAGCACGCTGGGCGCGTTGCCGGCGCGGTAGTCGACGACCGAGATCATCCGCGTCGAGGGTAACTGTCGCCCTCGCGCCCAGTTCCTACTGTTTCGCGAGCGCTGCTCCACGCTCTTCGCGGCCGCGTACGCAGCGTTCGCGCCGCTCCCGCACCGCCGCCGCACGGCGCCGCTGCTAGGAACAAGGACGGGCGATCCCACCGGCCCGCCGAGAAAGCATGCTTGTTCCGATCTGGTCGGCCTCCTCTACGAGGTCGCGGTGTCGGCGGCCGGCGCGGTACTTGCGCTCGCCGGCGGCGAAGCCCACGCCGCGAAGCCCTCGACGATCGCAAGGTACAGCGCGAAGAGCCCCGCGATGACGACGAGGATCGTCACTGTCGCATGCGGGAACACGAGCGCGATGACGGCCGCCGCGACCAATCCGACCGCGCGCCACGTGTGACGAGCCCGTGGGTTCTCGTGCGGTTCCGGAAGTCGCACCCGCGTCATGAAGGCTCCGGCGGCGGCGCCGACGGCCTCGGTCGTGCCGTGTGCCCCGCTCGCCGTCGCCGCGTGGGCGGGCGCGGGAGCACCGGCAGCACCGGGTACCGGCTGCGGCGAGGGTGCCCGGGGTGCCGGTTTCGGGATCGCCTGCCGCATACGGGTCCAGCCGCGGACCACCACGTCGCGCGCGCCGACGAGCCCGCCGTGGCGACCTGTCCATCCGGCGCCCAACGCGATGAAGCCAGCCACGATGAGCAGCAGGACGGACTGCACGATCAGGCCGTGGGTGACGACCTGCCAGGCGGCGTCGGCAGCATCGCGGAATGTCGGGTCCTCGATCCTTCCGAGGGCTATCCGGCGCGCCATGGCGAGCGCGATGAGCAGAATCGCGAACGAGCCGAACGTGGACCACCCCGCCAGCGCGAGCGTGCGCCAGCGTCGAGGCGCGACCGCGATGCCACCGCCGATCAGGACCACGGCGCCGAGGGTGAGATAGAGGATGACGTTCTCGACGGTGTCGATGATGTCCCAGATGGTCTCGAGCTGGGATTGGTCTAGAACCTCGATGTTGATTTCGGGCGAGGCGGGGAGATCGCGGGCCGTCCTCGGTGACACCACGCGTATCGCGTTCCGAATGTTGTCGTAGGTGTCCTGCAGATTCAGCACGATCTCCGGCTCTTCGCCGTCGACAAGCGCTCGGTGGGCGGTGGAGACGGCAGCGTTGAAGACACGACGGAAGGGAGCACTGTCGACGATTTCAGTGACGATCGAAGCCACGAACGGCTTGATGATGTCGAGATTGGTATCGGTCTGCCTGCTGATCTGGCTCACGATCTCGTCGCTGAGCGCCAGCTTCACTTCCCCGCGATCGAGCACCTCGTCGACGGTGCTGGTGAAGCGCTCGGTGTCGAGGACGTAGCGGTCAAGCCACCATCCGGTGCTCGCGAGCATGAGCGTGATTGCTCCGATCACGACGAGGATGCCGGCGAGGATGGATCGCAGGCGCTGAGTACCGGTCATGGCTGCCTCCGTACGGCGTACATTCGCTGGGTGGCGGCCAACGTACCCGTGAGCTGACGGAGCCGCGGTGAAGGTCGTCGCGATCGTGGCCGGCGCGTTGCTCATCCTGTCGGCGGTGACCGACGCCTCCCAGACGCTCGTCACCACGAGGCGCGGGAACCGTCGCTTCATGGCGTCGCAGGGCTTCTACCGCATCGCGTGGCGGACTTGGAGGGGAGTCGGGAAGCGGATCGACGATCCCGACCGCCGGCAAACGGTCCTGGGGACGTTCGGACCAATCTCGCTGCTCGGCCTCCTGGTCACCTGGGTGGCGGTGCTCATCATCGGTTGGGGCCTCATCTGGTGGGGGCTACGCGACCATGTCGACGGCATCGGAGGCTTCATCGACGCGGTGTACTACTCAGGTGTCACCTTCCTCACGCTCGGTTACGGCGACATCGTGCCGACCGGTCCCCTGGCGCAGATACTCGCCGTCGCCGAAGCGTTTCTCGGGCTCGGGATCGTCGCCCTTGTCATCGGGTTCCTGCCCGTGCTGTACGGCGCCTTTAGCCGGCGGGAGGTGCAGCTCCTCACCCTGGACGACCTCACCGACGCAACGACGTCAGTGGGCCTGCTCGAGTTGTACTTCCGGCAGGGAGAACTCGAGAAGGTCTACGACATGTTCGTCACCTGGGACCACTGGTGCGCGGACGTGTTCGACAGCCATACGGCGTATCCCATGCTCATGCTGTTCCGCTCCCGCCAGCCCGGTCAGTCATGGCTGACTGCGCTCGGTGTGGTCACGGACGCAGCCGCGCTGACGGTCGCGATCGTGCCCGGGGCGGGAGCGCGTGAGCCCGCCCTGCTCTACCGGCGGGCGGTCCGGACGCTCGAGTCGCTCAGCGTCGTCGGTGAAGGCGTTCACGGGCATCACCCGCACCTCGCCGCGGGCTCCGATGATGAATCCGCATTCCGCCGTCAGTACGACCGCCTCGTGGCGGTCGGGTTTCCGGCCCGTCCCTACGCCGACGCGTGGGAGGAGATGAGGCGCCTCCGGACCGGGTACGCGCCCCTCTTGCTCGGGTTCGCGACCTTGCTGCTCGTCGAACCCGACTTCCGCAATCACGCGCCGTCGCTCCCGCCGTCGAGCTGACCGCGAAGGCGATACATCGCCAGAGTCGATGGAACTAGCCGAGAAAAGCGGTGGAGGCGATGGGATTTGAACCCACGGAACCTCCTGCATGCCATGCAGGCGCTCTACCGGACGGAGCTACGCCCCCGATCGGTTGTTCGAGGGTACCAGCGGGGATTCGCTTGTCGAACTCCAGACGTACCGAACACACGTTTCGCATCCTCGATGCGAAGGGTGTGACAACCACGCGAGGGGGGCGAATCCGGCACCGGTACGCTCGCAAGACCATGACGGAGACGAACGCGACCGAAGCCCGCGCGGCCGAGGCGCCGCCGTACCGCTACAC
>JBOGFL010000603.1:0-1510 GCA_050743285.1 Acidimicrobiia bacterium | reverse complement strand
GTCACGAGACGTCCCGCCCGTCCGACCGTCGCGCCGCCTTCGCCCAGCGGCGTGCGGCCGAACCCGGGCAGGTCGATGGCGGTGACCGGCGCGCCGGTCCGGTCGGCGAGGGGCTGGCCGACCGGTTCCCACGTCACCGTGTTCGCCCCCAGACCGTGGACGAGGAGGAGGGGGTCCGGCGCTTTGGCGTTGCCACGGTCGCCGACCGCGCCCGGTGTGACGCCCGCGCGTCGGGTGGGAGGCGGCGGGTCCCACGTCACGGCATGGACCATGAGGCCGTCGGCGGTGATCCAGTGGTCACGCACTAGATCGTGGCCTCCGCGTTGCGGCTCCGACCGAGCGCGAGCAGCAGGTCTTCGTGAAGCTGCATCCAGACAGTGTGGTACGAGTCGCAGCGCGGCGAGACGAGCCACTCATGGTCGCCGTCCTCGACCTTGCGCAGCGCGTCGCGCAGGCGGGGCCGGTAGACCGAGAAGCGCTCCACCGCCTTGCCGAGATGGCGGACCACCGGTCCCGCCCGTTCGTCGAGCGCGTTGCAACGGTCGATCACGTCCCACTCGTACTTCACGTCACGGTGGTCGTTGGTGACGCCGCCCGGTCGCACCTGCCAGTCGGTGCAGATCTGGAGCAGCTCCTGGTTCATGGGCAGAAACGTGTCGTAGGCGTGGCGCGCCTCGCGCTCCTCCTCGGAGCCGTCGGGCAGCCGGGCCTCGCGGTCGTGCACATCCCGGCCGTGGGGTGTGAGCGTGAGGAACTTGCCTCTTCGCACCGCGAGGCCGTCGGCGATGAGGGCGTCGGCCGTCAGCGCGTCGGTGTTGGCGACCATGCCACGCAGGCGCAACTCCCGGAGGAGCTCGGCGGTGCCGTTCACAGCGAACCAGGATACGGCCCGACAGTACGCTGCGCCCCGATGACCGAAATTGACCGCGGCACGAAGGTGTTCGAGGCCGAACCCGTGTGTGGTCGGTGGCTGATGCTGGCGACGCCCGACGACGTCCTGGCTCTGATGGACGACGCGACCGACGACGTGGTCGCGTGCGTTGCCGATGCCGGGGCGACCTTCCTTGCCCCGATCTTCGAGGACCTGATCGCGGTCGTGTGCCTGTCCGGCACGCCGTTGTCCCACATCGGGATCGTGAGTCGCGAGTTCCACATCCCGTGCGTGATGGGGACGTCGCTCACCGGCGAGCCGGCAGACGAGGACGCGATCGAGGTCGACTGCTCCGGCAACGAAGGCGTGATCCGGCGTGCATAAACCAACCCTGAACAAGGACGACGTGAACCGGCTGGTGCTCTACCACGGTGACGTCTCGCGGGCGATGACCAACCAGCGCACCGCCCTGGAGTCGGCGCTGATCCCCGTCACCGCGTACATCCTCGTGTCGGGGATCGAGTGCTACCGCCGCTACCCCGAGCTCATCAACCAGATCACCACCGCCATGGCGCCGGAATGGGTGGGCAGCGCAGGACGCGCGCCCGGCAACCAGGTCGACGCGGTGCACCTCTGGAC
>JBOGFL010000602.1:0-2513 GCA_050743285.1 Acidimicrobiia bacterium | reverse complement strand
CGGCCCGACGCGATGAACGCGCTCACCGTCGAGCTGGGGAAGGAGCTTCGCGACCGTCTCGACGAAGCGGCCGCTGACTCCGGCGTCGGGTGCGCGGTCCTCACCGGCGCCGGCCAAGGCTTCTGTGCGGGCGACGACATGCAGAACGCCTGGAACCCCGAGGTGCTCGAAGCGGAGATGGCGAAGCTGTCGCAGCCGATTCCGAAGCCCACCGAAGAGACGATGCATCTTGTCGAGTTCGCGAAGCCGCTGGTCGTGGCGGTCAGCGGCGTGGCCGTCGGCGTCGGCCTCGACCTTGCGCTTCACGTCGACATCCGCATCGCCAACAAGTACGCGCGCTTCGGTGCTCTCTATGTGAACTTCAACCTGGGCCGGCTCGCCAGCGCTGAGATCGGCGGCTTCCTGCTGGGACTCCCGATCGCCGCGGTGGTTGCCGACGCCGTGGGCCTGCGCGCCCCTTTCGTGCTCCTCGCCTTCCTTATCGGGGTAACTGCGCCGTTCGTGCTCCTGGTCAAGGGTCCCGACCGGCGTCGTTGCGCGCCAGAAAGGAGTCGTGCGGGCGCTGCTTCGATTGCCGGAAATCCGTGCTGGTCTCCTGCTCGGTGGTGCTGTATCTCGCCTACGGGCTGTTCGAGGCGACATGGGCGCGCTACCTCGACGACCTGGGCGCCAGCACGTTGTTCATCGGTATCAACCTGACGCTCTACGGGCTCCCGGTGGTGATCCTCGCCCCGCTCGCCGGCAAGCTCGCGGACCGCTACGGCGCGTTTGCGACGGCGTTCGTGTGCGTGACGGCGAGCTCGATGTTCGTCGCGTTCTACGGCTGGTTCGACGCGCTGGCGGTGCTCACCACCATTGCGCTCTTGAACGCTGTGGTCGGCTCCGGCGCGACGCCCGCGACGCAGGCGGCGGTGGCCGCGGCCAGCCCGCCGGAGCAGGTGGCGGCCGGTCAGGGTCTGCTCGAAGCCGTCGGGCTCGCGTTCGCGGGCCTGGCCGTGTTGCTCGCGGTTCCCCTCTACGCCGCCGCCGGTCCGGAGGTGCTGTTCACCGTCAGTTCGGTGATGATGCTCGCGTTCTGCGCGGCGGCGCGCCTGTCCAGTCCCGGTTCGGTCGGTAAGACTGTCGCGGTGCGAGGGATCGATGAGCTTTCGGCCTGACGTCAACGACACCAAGAACGCAGACCTCGACCTCTCCTCTCAGGCGCTCGGTGACGGCCCGTTCGATCTCTTCCTTGCGGAGCCGAGCACCGTCACCGCCAGTCTCTTCGCACCGAACCGGATTGACGATCCCGCCTTCGCGGCGCCGGGTCGCTTGCGGCGCGGCCGAAACCTGAGCACGCCGTCCGCGACCGTTCGAAGATTGGCGCTGGCGTGACGGCGCTCCACGATGTTGTACCCGGTCCCGTTGCCGAACGGCGCGGCCGAGCCGACTTCAACGCCCGCGCCGCGCTCGTCGTGTTCGTCGCGGTGGCGGCGGGAGCGCTCGTGGTCGAGCGGGTCTTGGGGCGTTTCCGCTGGTTCTTCCGCGACGAATGGGAGTTTCTCGCCAACCGCGACCTCGGCGACGTCAGTGACCTTCTCAGGCCTCACAACGAGCACTGGTCGACCGCACCGATCGTGGTCTTCCGGGGCCTGTGGTGGTTAGTAGGTCTGCGTAGCTACCTGCCTTACCAATTGACGATTCTCGTGCTCCATCTGACCGCGGCGGCTCTCTTGCGTGTGGTGATGCGCCGCGCCGGCGCCGGACCGTGGGCTTCCACCGCGGCTGCTTCACTCTTCGCCCTGTTCGGAGCGGGATTGGCCAACATCGTCTGGGCCTTCCAGATCGGCTTCGTCGGCTCGCTCGTCTTGGGGCTCATCCATCTGCTGCTCGCCGACCATGACGGTCAATTCGACCGGCGCGACTGGTTCGGCCTCGCGGCCGGTCTTCTCGGCCTGATGTGTTCGGGTGTGGGGGTGACGATGGCACTCGCCGTCGGAGTCGCCGTCCTCATCCGGAGGGGCTGGCGAGTTGCGGCTGTTCATACGGTGCCGCTGGCGGTCGTGTACGTGGCATGGTGGCTCGCGTTCGCGCGCAGCGCGTACCGACGGTCGGTGGCGTCGATCGGTGAGGTGCTCCGCTTCGTGTGGACCGGCCTCCGCGAGACCTTCGAGGCGATTGGTCAGTTTCCCGTTGTCGGGATCGCGCTGGCGGTGATGTTGGCAGTCGGGCTGTTCCTCGCGTGGCGCGGGCTGGATCGGATCACGCGGCGGCGGCGGGCCGCGGCGCCCGCCGCACTTATCGTCGCGGCGGTCGCGTTTCTCCTCGCGACTGCGGTTGGACGCGCCGCCGATTTCGGCCCTGAAGCCGCGGGCAGCTCTCGCTACGTCGGCATCGTGGCCGCCTTGCTCCTGCCCGCGCTCGCCGTGGCTGCGGATGCGGTGGCTCGTCGCTGGCGTCTGCTCGCGCCCGTCGCGATCGCGTTGCTCGTGGTCGGGATCCCCGGAAACATCGAGGCGTTCGTCGAGCACCGC
>JBOGFL010000601.1:0-5926 GCA_050743285.1 Acidimicrobiia bacterium | reverse complement strand
CCGGGAGTGAGCGGGCCGCCGCCCGCGATGAGGAACTGCACCGACTCGAGATCGAGCGTGTCGAAGTCGGGCTGGCGGAGCATGAGCGCGAGCTGGGTCGGGACGCCGGCGACCGTCGTCATGTGGTGCTCGGCGACCAGCGCCAGCGCAGCGTCGGCGCGCCAGCGGGGAAGGATGTAGCTGGTGCCGCCGCGGTGCAGGTTGCCCGGCAGTTTGGTCATGAACCCGAGGTGCGCGAACGCGGTACCGGCGACGCTGCGCCCGCCACCTCCCCACGCGCCGCTGGTGTCGGTCTGGGTGATGAACGCGAGCTGGCGGTTCGTGTAGAGCGCGCCCTTGGGCAACCCGGTCGTGCCCGAGGTGAAGATGATGGCGACCGGACGGTCCTCGTCGGCAGGCAACGGCGCCGGCGCCGCGCCCGGGACGCGCAGCGCGTCGACCTCGCTCGGCTCCGACAGCGTCAGCCGGGGACCAGCGATGTCGAGCACGGCGGCCTGCTCCCCGGCGGCGAGGCGGTCGTTGACGCCGGTGGTGATGGCGCCGACCTTGGCGGCGCCGACGTACGCGGTGACGTACGAGAGGCCGGGCGGCATTGCGAGCGCGACGATGTCGCCTTCACCGACGCCGTCCCGAGCGAGTCCGCCCGCGATCTCGTCGGAGATCCGGTCGAGCTCGGCGAAGCTCAGCGTCCGGTCGCCGTCGGCGACGTCGGCGATAGCCTCGCCGAAACGCTCGGCGGCCTCACGGGTGGTCTCGGGCAGCACGGAGGCGCTCGTAGTTGGGGGTTCGTGACCGGGTGGCTTGGGGATCTCCCGCGCGCCAACGCGAGCTCCGGGCCCAGGGCCGGGCGACCATGCAGCGGCTGCTCGACGCCGGCACCCAGGTGTTCACGGAACGGGGCTTCCCTGCAGCCCGGGTCGACGACATCGTCCGCGCCGCCCGCACCTCGCACGGGACCTTCTACCTCTACTTCACCAACAAGGAGGACCTGCTGGCCACGCTGGCGTCACGGTGCGCCGACGAGGTAGCCGGTCTCGCCGACCGGATCGGCCCCATCGACGGGGGTCCCGAGGGCTACCAGGCGTTGCGGACGTTCATCGCCGACTTCGTCGGCGTGTACCGGCGGCACGGGGCGGTGATCCGGGCCTGGATGGAAGGCCAGGTTCCGGACCGGAAGATCAACCGCGAGGGCATCGCCGCGTTCACCGCCATCGGCACCCGCTTGGGCGAACGACTGCACACGGCCGGCACCGTGCAGCACGAGCGGGCCGCGGTCGGCGCGCTCATGGCGCTGCTCGAGCGTGTCTCCTACGTGGTGTCGTCACGCGACCTCCCGTTGGAGGGTGACGCGTCGCTCGACACGCTGGCCCGCCTCGTCCACCGGGGGTTCTTCGGCGCGCCCGCCCCCGCCTGAACCCTGCCGTCCCAACGGATCGCAGTCTCACGCCCACCCCGCTCGACCGGTACGCCCAGGTAAAGAAGGGAACCGATCGTGGGTGGCGGGACGCTACCCGGTTGCCAGGACCAGGGTGCTGGCGGAGGAGAACCATCCCCCGGTGCCGTTGACGCAGGCGAGGCGCGCGCCGCTCACCTGACGTGCTCCCGCCTCACCGCGAAGCTGACGGGTCGCTTCGATCATCAGAAAGATCCCGCGCATCCCGGGGTGGCACGCGGACAGTCCGCCGCCGTCGGTGTTGGTCGGCAGTGCCCCGCCGACGCGCAACGCGCCGGTCTCCACGAACGGGCCGCCTTCGCCGGGCTTGCAGAAGCCGAGCGCCTCGATCGTGAGCAGGACCATCGGCGTGAACGCGTCGTAGAACGCGCAGACGTCGACGTCGTCGGGCGTGACGCCGGCGCGTTCGAACGCCAGCGCGCCGGACCTCGACGCTGGCGATTCGGTGAAGTCGTTCCACTCGCTCATCGTGGTGTGGCTCGTCGCGTCGCCGTGGCCGAGCAGCCACACCGGGTCGGTGCGGAGATCGCGCGCCCGTTCCTCGGAGGTGAGCACGACCGCGCCGCCGCCGTCGGAGCGCAGGCAGCAGTGCAGCTTGGTGAGCGGGTCGGCGATCATCGGCGACGACTGCACGTCGTCGATGGTGATGAGGTCGCGGTGGTACGCCTCGGGATTCAGCGACGCGTTGTAGCGGGTCGACACCGCGATCTCGGCGAGTTGTTCGATCGTGGTGCCGTACTCGTGCATGTGGCGGCGACCGGCCATCGCGTACTTCGAGATCAACGTGTGCCCGTAGGGGACGTCGAACTGCACCGGGCCGCGAGCGCCGAACGAGAGGTTGGCAGTTCGCCGCCCTGCCTTGAGATCGGCGCGGGTCGTCGAGCCGTACGCGAGCACCACGACCTCGGCCTGGCCGGTGGCGATGGCGGCGGCGGCGTGCCCGGCCATCACCACCCAGGTGCTGCCGCCGACGCCGGTGCCGTCGACCCAGGTCGGCCGCAAGCCCAGGTACTCGGCGACCTCGACCGGCGCGAGCAAACCCGTTCCCGACGACGCGAAGCCGTCGACGTCGTCCTTGTCGAGGCCGGCGTCAGCGAGGGCGCGACTCGTTGCCTGGTGGTGCAGATCGAACGCGGTCCTGTCGTCGACGCGCCCGCAGTCAGAAAGGGCGATGCCCGAGATCGCGACTCGTCGGGTTATCGGAGTTCCCACTTGGGGCGATTACCGGATTCGAACGCGCGCTGACCTTCGGCGATGGAGTTCTGGCTGGTGCCGAGACCCACGAACGTGTACGCGAGGCGCAGCGCCTGACGCTGCGTGTGCTCGCGCGTGGACCAGACGGCGCGCACGGTGCCTTCGATCGCGAGTTGCGGTTGCGCGGCGATCACGCCCGCGGCCCAGCCGGCCCGCTCGACCAGCCGGTCGGCGGTCACGACCTCGGACACGAGACCGATCTCATAGGCCCGTGCCGCAGAGAGACGCTCGTGGTTGCCGAGCAGCGAGAGTCGCATGATCTCGCCGAACGGCATGATTCCCGACATGTGAATGGGCTCGAACGCGGCGGTCATGCCGTAGGTGACATGTGGGTCGAAGAAGGTCGCGTTCTCGGCGGCGATGATGAACTCGGTCTCGCCGAGCATGTAGAAGGCTCCGCCGCACGCGATGCCGTTCACCGCGCCGATGACCGGCTTCCAGAGGTCACACGACTTGGGACCGATGTTGTCGCCGGGGTCGTTGAAGGTGAACGGGGTTGCGCCGAGGCTGCCGACCACGTCTTCGTCGGTACTGGCATCGGTCTCACCGCCCATCTGCTCCATGCGGTCGATGCCGGTGCAGAACGCCTTCTCGCCGGCGCCGGTCAGCACGACACAGCGGACGTCGTCGTTGCCGCGCAAGCTCCGCCAGCAGTCGCGCAGCTCGCGCTGCATCAGCGAGTTGAACGCGTTGAGCCGGTCGGGCCGGTTCAGGGTGACCCAGGCGACACCGTCACGCTCGTCGTAGAGGATCGTCTCGTAGTCGGCCACGGCCGGTCTGCTAGCGACGACGCTGGGCGTCGATGCCGGCGTTCAGTGTGCGGAAGTGATACCGCCCGAGGATGCGGCCGATGTCGGCCGGGTCCCACTGCGCCGGGTTGCCGTCGTCGTCGGTGGCGAAGAACTCCTCGCCCATCTCCCACGGCCGGTAGACGCACAGCGAATTGCCGACCATGCGGAGGACCTGCCCGGTGATGGGCTTCGAGTCGTCGGAGGCCAGCCAGACCACAGCCGGCGCGGAGTTACCCGGGTTCATCGGCTCGAACTCGGTGTAGTCCTCGGGGTTCTTGACCTCGACGTCTTTCACCGCCTGGGCGACCATGCGGGTGAAGCCGCCGGGACCGATGCAGTTGGCCCGCACGCCGTAACGGGAGAGCTCGAGTCCGGCGATGATCGTCATGGCGGCGATGCCGGCCTTGGCGGCGCCGTAGTTGATCTGGCTCGCCTGGCCCTGGAGCCCGGCGCTCGACACGGTGTTCACGATCGCCGCGCTGGGCTGACGGCCTTCCTTCGACTCGTTGCGCCAGTACGCGGACGCGTGGTGCATCGTGTTCCAGCTGCCGTACACGTGCACCTTCATCACGATGTCGAAGTCTTCGGGTGCCATCGAGAACATCATGCGGTCGCGTAGGACGCCGGCGTTGTTGACGAGCACGTCGAGCTTGCCGAACGAGTCGACCGCGGTACCGATGATGTTCTTGGCGCCATTGAAGTCGGAGACGTCGTCGTAGCTGGCGACCGCTTCGCCCCCCCGGCCCTTGATCACGTCGACGACCTCGTCGGCCGCTTGCTTGTCGGCGCCCTCACCCGACACCGAGCCACCGAGGTCGTTCACCACGACCTTGGCGCCGTGGTCGGCGAGCAGGACCGCTTCGCCGCGCCCCACGCCGTTACCGGCGCCGGTGACGATCGCCACTTTGCCGTCGAGCAGACCCATTTGCGGTTGAACCTCCGGTACGGGGAAACTGACGCCGCCGTCACCGTAGCAAGAGGGGGGTCGTTCGCGCATGGCTGTCGACCGCAGCATCATCGGCAAGCCGACCCGCGCAACACGCGTGCGGATCGAGCGGGGTCCGGTGACCAAGTTCGCCGAGGCGTTGAAGGACGAGAACCCCGTATACAAGGAAGCGGCCGCGGCCAATGCAGCCGGGTTCGACGGACTTCCCGCGCCGCCGACCTTCTCGTTCGCGTGGGGCTTCGGTGGCGCCTACGCCGACGAACAGCCGCCCGATCCCACCAAGGGCGAGAACGTGATGGCCGGCCTGATGGGCAGCCTCATGGCCGACGGCGGCATGGTGCTGCACGGCGAAGAGGAGTTCGAATACCACCGGCCCGTCGTCGTCGGCGACGTGATCGTGGGCGAAGGCGTCATCAAAGACGTCTACGAGAAGGAGAGCAAGGGCAAGACCATGACGTTCCTCGTCATGGAGACGGTGTGGAAGGACGACAAGACGGGCGAGCCCGTCGTCACCGAACGCTTCAACCTCATCCACCGCAAGTAGGAGCGACCATGAATCGGGCTGGGAGGCGCGTCCCGGTCGCAGCGGCGGTCCGGGTGGGTCACGACGAAACCGGCCGGGCGTTGTTCGTCGACGGCGACTCGATCATGCCCGCCTGATTCGACCAACGGAGATGCCTACGGCGCGGCGGCTCGGGGGCGGCGCAGGACGAGGGTGGCGGTGAGGAGCGCGAGGCCGGCGATGCCGAGGACCGCGACCGTGGCCGTTGTCGACCAGCCTTCGGTGAGCGGCGGGAGCTCGAAGCCGGCGTCGACACGCGACGGCTGGCCGCCCGAGGCGTCCACCGCGAGGTCGTAGGTGAGGTCACCGGCTTCGGCGTCGACGCGGGTGTAGGTGAGCCACAGATCTTCGTCGACCCACTCCATGCCCCGGTCACTGCGGAGGTCGTCGAGCAGCGACTCCGATGCGGGCTCGGAGCGTTCGGTGGTGACGCCGTCCCCGGTGAGGATGAGCGGCTCCCGCTCGGTAAGCAGGAACACGTCGGCGTTCACCACTTCATCGGCAGGCTTGCCGGTGGACAGGATCCGCAACGGGACCCACGGGTCGTCGGTCGGGATCGTGAGGTGGACAGGGATGCCGTCACCGGTGGCGAGGTCGTCCTTCTCGGCCCGCTCGGCGTCGAAACGCACGGCCATGAAGTACGGCGATCGGCGCGAGTAGAACTCCAGCACTTCGGGCGTGTCGGGTGTGAGGTCGAAGCCGTTCTCCTCGGCCCACTCGGCGACGTCGGCTCCGCCACCCTTCAGGACGGCGACGTCGAGCGACTCGATCTGCTTCTCCACGAGGACGTCGACATCAGCGGAGGGGCGGCTGGCGGCCTGAGCGTCTTCTCCGAGCTCGAACTCTTCGATCGGCGCCACCTCCTCCTGTAGGCGCTGGAGCGTCCAGCGCCCGCCTCGTTGGACCTTGGTCGGCTCGCC
>JBOGFL010000600.1:0-7224 GCA_050743285.1 Acidimicrobiia bacterium | reverse complement strand
ATACCGTTGAACCCGGTCGCAGCGAGGTCGGCGCGGGCCTCGCTAATCGCGAGCATCTGATCGAGGAACCACGGGTCGATGCCGGTGGCCTCGTGGAGCCGCGCCACGGTGGCGCCGCCGCGCAACGCGGTCTCGACGAGGAACAGCCGGTCCGGCGTCGGGACCCCGGCGGCGCGGACGAGCTCGGCGGGAGGCACCCCCGCCCACTCGACCTCGGCGGGATCGGCGTTGAGGCCGACCCGTCCCGTCTCGAGGGAGCGGATCGCCTTCTGGAGTGACTCGGGGAACGTGCGGCCGATCGCCATGACCTCCCCGACCGAGCGCATCTCGGTGCCGAGACGGCGCGTCGCCCCGGGTAGCTTCTCGAACGCCCAGCGAGGGATCTTCGTCACCACGTAGTCGATCGTCGGCTCGAAGGAAGCCGGCGTCGCACCGGTGATGTCGTTGCGGATCTCGTCGAGCCGGTACCCCACCGCGAGGCGGGCCGCAATCTTGGCGATCGGGAATCCGGTGGCCTTGCTCGCCAGCGCGCTCGAACGCGACACGCGCGGGTTCATCTCGATCACGACCATCTCGCCGGTTCCGGGATGCACCGCGAACTGGATGTTCGACCCGTCGGTGTCCACGCCGATGCGGCGGATGCAGGCGAAGGCGGCGTCCCGCATGACCTGGTACTCGACGTCCGTAAGGGTCTGCGCCGGCGCCACGGTTATCGAGTCGCCGGTGTGGACACCCATGGCGTCGATGTTCTCGATCGAGCAGATCACGACCGCGTTGTCAGCCTGATCCCGCATGACCTCGAGCTCGAACTCCTTCCAGCCGACCACTGACTGCTCGATGAGGATCTCGGAGATGGGACTGGCGGCGAGGCCGTTGGCCGCGACCGCGCGCATCTCGTCGGCGTCGTGGGCGATGCCGGTCCCGCCGCCACCGAGGATGAACGACGGCCGCACGATCACCGGGTAGCCGACTTCGCCGGCCACCACCATGGCGTCGTCGAGCGTGTACGCGAAACCTGACCGGGGCACGGCGAGCCCGATCTCCTCCATCGCGGCCTTGAACCGGCCACGATTCTCGGCGGTACGGATCGCCTCGGTACCGGCACCGATCAGCTCGACGCCGTAGCGCTCGAGCACTCCGGCTTCCTCGAGCTCGATGGCGAGGTTCAGGGCAGTCTGGCCGCCGATGGTGGGGAGCAGCGCGTCGGGGCGCTCCCGTTCGATGACCCGGGTCAGCGTGGCGACGTCGAGGGGTTCGACGTAGGTCGCGTGCGCGAACTCCGGGTCGGTCATTATCGTTGCCGGGTTGGAGTTCACGAGCACGATGCGGTAGCCGTCGTCGCGCAGCACACGGCACGCCTGCGTACCCGAGTAGTCGAACTCGCACGCCTGGCCGATCACGATCGGGCCGCTGCCGATGACGAGGATGGTCTCGAGATCGTCACGACGCGGCACTATCGGCTCGCCTCCATGAGTTCGACGAAGTCCTGGAACAGGTAACGGGCGTCGTGGGGACCAGGACCGGCCTCGGGGTGGTACTGCACGCCGAAGGCGGGCACGCTCCGCAGGGCGAAGCCTTCGCACACGCCGTCGTTGAGGTTCACGTGCGTGCGCCGGGCGTCGGCCACGCCGTCGACGTCGACCGCGTAGTTGTGGTTCTGGCTCGTGATCTCGACGTGACCGGTCGGCTCGTGGAGCACCGGGTGGTTGGCGCCGTGATGGCCGAAGTGCAACTTGAGCTTGTCGGCCCCGGCGGCGAGGCCGAGGATCTGGTGGCCGAGGCAGATCCCGAACACCGGAACCTTGCCGAGCAGGCCTTTGACGGCCTCGACCGCGCCCGCGACCCCGGCCGGATCGCCGGGCCCGTTGGAAAGGAACACGCCGTCGGGCTCTCGGGCCAGGACGAGGTCGGCGGGCGTCGCCGCCGGTACCACCTCGACACGACAACCCGCGGCGGTGAGGTGGCGCAGGATCGTCGTCTTGATGCCGTAGTCGTAGGCGACGACACGCCGGGGCGCGGCCGGGGCGCCGACCGTGTACGCCGCCTCGGTCGTGACCGCGGCGACAAGGTCGCAGCCATCGGTGCCGACGGCGACGGCGGCCGCGGCCCGGACCGCGGCCTCGTCGACGCCGAAAGCACCGGGCCGCGCACCCGCGTCGCGCAGGTGGCGGGTGAGACGGCGAGTGTCGATCCCTGCGATACCCGCCACACCGTGACGGGAGAGGAAGTCGGGCAGCGTCTCGTCGGCACGCCAGTTGCTCGGGCGGCGCGCCAGGTCGCGGACGATGACCCCGGCGCAATGCGGGCGGGTGCTCTCCTGGTCGTCGGCGTTGACGCCGTAGTTCCCGATATGCGGGTAGGTGAACGTGATGATCTGCCCCGCGTAGGACGGGTCGGTGAGGATCTCCTGGTAACCGCTCAAGGCGGTGTTGAACACGACCTCGCCGACGGCGGCGCCGGTGGGCTCGGCGCCGATGGCCTCCCCCTCGAACGTGGTGCCGTCGGTGAGCACGAGCAGCGCGTCCCTCGCGCTGCTCATGGGTTGAGCTCCCCGTCGACGAGCACGGGAGTACCCCGGAGCAGCGTGTGGCGGACCCGGCCCGTCAACTTGCGCCCGACGTACGGCGTGTTCCGCGACCGGCTCGCAAGCCGCGCCGGATCGACCGCCCATCGCACCTCGGGATCGATGACGCTCAGGTGGGCGGGACGGCCGGCGGCGACCGGGCCGCCATGTTCGGTCAGTCCGGCGATGGCGGCCGGCCGCCACGCCAGCGCACCCACGACATCGGCGAGGCCGACCACGCCGGGCTCGACGAGTTCGGTGAAGGCGAGCGCGACCGCGGTCTCGAGTCCGAGCATCCCGGGCGGCGCTTCCTCGAACGGAAGTTCCTTGGATTCGGGTGCGTGCGGCGCGTGGTCGGTGGCGATGGCATCGATGGTCCCGTCGGCGAGTCCGGCCTTGATCGCCTCGACGTCGGCCGCGCTGCGCAGCGGCGGGTGCACCTTGAAGACGGGATCGAAGCCCGCGCACTCCTCGTCGGTGAGGGTGAAATGGTGCGGCGCCGCCTCGGCGGAAACGGGCAGGCCGCGGGCTTTGGCGTCGCGAACGATGTCGACTGCGGACGCGGTCGACACGTGCAAGAAGTGCACCGACGTGCCGGTGAGCGCAGCCAGCGACACGTCGCGGGCGACGATCACCGCTTCTGCTTCGGCAGGCCGGCCCGGTATGCCGAGCCGGCTCGACCAGGCCCCTTCATGCATGTGGCCGCCTTCGGCGAGCTTCGGATCCTCGGCGTGCTGGGCGACGACCGTGCCCGGCAGGGAGCGGGCGTACTCCATCGCCCGCCGCATCACTCCCGCCGAGTCCACGCAGGCGCCGTCGTCGGTGAAGATGCGTACGCCCAGGGCATGCAGCTCCGCCATCGGCGCCAGCTCCTCGCCCGCCCGGCCCTTGGTGAGACAGCCGGCGGCGGCGACGTCGCAAACCGCCTTCTCGCCGATGGCGAGCACCGAAGCGACGACCGAGGCGTCGTCGTGGGGCGGCTGAGTGTTGGGCATCGCGACCACTGCGGTGAATCCACCGCGGGCGGCGGCGCGCGCCCCGGTCTCGATGGTTTCGGCTTCCTCGTCACCCGGCTCGCGCAGGTGCACGTGCAGATCGACGAGACCGGGCGTGACGATGCAGCCACCGGCGTCGAGGTCACGGGCCGGATCGCCGGAAAGGCCGGTTCCGACCTCGACGATCACCGCGTCCTCGATGCGGACGTCGGCGGCGCGCTCGCCCTGCTCGTCGACGACCCGTCCGCCCCGGATCACGAAATCAGGCAACTGTCCCTCCCGAGCCCAGGAGCGACCACAGCACCGCCATCCGGACGGCGACCCCGTTGGCGACCTGCTCGGTGACGATGGAGGCGGGTCCATCGGCAACCTCGGCCGCGACCTCGACGCCGCGGTTCATCGGCCCCGGATGCATCACGAGCGTGTCGGGCTTGAGGCGGGCGGCGCGGGCGGCCGAAAGGCCATAGCGGGCGGTGTACTCGCGCAGGGACGGGAACAGCGCTTCTGACTGGCGCTCGCGCTGAATGCGCAGCAGGTAGACGACATCGACCTCGGCAAGCACGTCGTCGAAGTCAGGGTGGACCGTCACCGGCCACCCGTCGATGGATTCCGGCATCAGCGTCGGAGGCCCGACGAGCAGGATCTCGGCGCCGACCGCGTCGAACGCCTTGACGTTGCTGCGGGCGACGCGGGAGTGGCGCACGTCGCCGACGATCGCGACCCGTAGCCCGTCGAGGGACGGACCGCGGTGGCGGCGGAGGGTGAGCAGGTCGAGGAGAGCCTGGGTCGGGTGCTCGTGGCGTCCGTCCCCGGCGTTGACCACCGACGCGTCGATCCACTCGGCGATGCGGTGGGGTGCGCCCGCGTTGTGATGACGAACGATGACGGCCTCGACGCCCATCGCTTCGATCGTCTGGGCGGTGTCGCGCAGGCTCTCGCCTTTGCGCACCGACGACCCCGCCATACTGAAGTTCATCGTGTCGGCCGACAGTCGCTTGGCCGCGGTCTCGAACGAGAGCCGGGTGCGCGTCGAGTCCTCGTAGAAGAGGGACACGACCGTCTTGCCACGCAGGGCGGGGACCTTGGGGATGTCGCGCCGGGTGACGTCGAGGAAGGACTCGGAGAGCGTCAGCATCTCCTCGATGCCGTCAGCTCCGAGATCGTCTACCGAAAGCAGGTGTCTCACGGGGCCGCTCCTTCGAGCGGGCCCCAGAGCTCGATGCCGTCGGGCTCGCCGTCGACTTCCTCGAGGCGGACGCGGACGTCCTCCGCTCGCTTGGTCGGGAGGTTCTTACCTACGTAGTCGGCCCGGATCGGCAGCTCGCGGTGGCCCCGGTCGACGAGGACCGCGAACTGCACCGCCCGCGGGCGCCCGAGATCGGTGAGCGCGTCGAGCGCGGCCCGGGCGGTCCGCCCGGTGAAAAGCACGTCGTCGACGACCACCACCACCAACCCGGTGACGTCGACGGGCACCTCGGTGGGCCCACCGGGCTCGACCGGGCGGAGCCCGATGTCGTCCCGGAAGAACGAGACGTCGAGGGCGCCGACGGGCACCTCGACGTCTTCGAAGGACGCGATGGCGCGAGCGAGTCGCTCCGCCACTGCCACGCCTCGCGTGTAGAGGCCGACGAGAACCAGGTCGCCGGCGCCGTGGTTGTGCTCGACGAGCTCGTGGGCGATCCGGGTGTGGGCCCTCCGCAGGTCATCGGCGTCGAGAACCGTCGCCCGCCGGACAAAAGAATGGCCCCCGTCGGGGGCGGGGAGTTGCGCAGGTTGTCGGCGGGCGGCGTCAGGCGCGGCCATCTCTTCCTCCGTAGGGACCTCTCGGGATCCCCTTCACGGGCAAAACAAGGCTACCACCCGCTCCGGCGCGAGCCGCGTCTTGTTGGTCGATGGGTGCCCCCGGAGGGGCTCAATCGACCAGACCGAACGTGGCCCGGGTCAGAAGGCCGCCTGGTCCTGGGCGTCGCGCATCTAGTCGTCCGAGAGCGACAGCGCCTCGACGAGCTCACCCTGCAGAAAGGTGAGCCACCCGTAGACCTCGTAGGCGCCGCGCTCCTCCTCGGGAACGGCGTCGAACGTGAGGTCCTCGGTGATGCCGAGGCGGGTACCGAGCGCGAGGCGGGCATCGTTCAGCGCCGTCAGCCACCGCTCGGTGTCCTCCAGCGAGAGGCGCACGATCCGCTGGGAGCGGCGCTTCCCCGCGCCCGTGAGCGCCTTGGTCAGCGCATCGAGCGCTTCGACACGCTCCCGGACGAGGTCACCGTGCACCGCCAGCTGCCACTCGTCTTCGGCGTCGTCCTCGGTCGGGTCCGAATAGGCACGCGGGAACAGCCGCTCGCGAACCGGGTCGTAGTCCGTGCCTTGCGTTTCGCCCGTGAGCAGCGGACGGAGCTGTTCGGCCGTACCACCGAGCAACATCGCCTCGGCGCCGTCGAGCGAGATCTCGACCCGGTCCGGGAGTCGCCGGACTCTCACGCGTCGCGCTGCATCGTCGCCCACAGACCATGAGCGTGGAGGCGCGCCACGTCGACCTCCGCCTTCTCGCGCGGTCCGTCCGACACGACCGCCTTTCCCTCATGGTGAACCTGGAGCATGAGACGCGTCGCCTTCTCGCGCGTGTACCCGAAGAGTTTCTGGAAGACGTGCACGACGTAGCTCATCAGGTTGATGGGGTCGTTCCAGACGATCACGAGCCAGGGCCGGTCAGCGACGACGTCGATGTCGCTGGTCGGCTCCCCGATCTCGACCGGCGCCGTGGTCATGTCGGCAGCTTCCCCCGCTCGTCGGCGATGCGCGCGAGCAGCCCGTTGACGAAGCGGCCCGAGTCTTTCGTCGAGTACTGCTTGGCGAGCTCGACCGCCTCACTGATCACCACCGGGGCCGGAAGTTCCCCCTGTTCGAGCTCGTAGCACCCGATGCGGAGAATCGCCCGGTCCACCGCCGGCATGCGGTCGACCGCCCAGTGCTCGGAGAACTTCCCGAGCTCGGCGTCCAGCTCCTCACGCTGGGCGGCGACACCGCGGACCAGCTCGACCGCGTACGGATCGGGAGCCGCCGGGAGCTCGGCGAGCACCTGCTCGAGCCCGACGTTTCTCACTTCGGCTTCGTAGCAGAGTCCGAGGGCTCGTTCCCGGGCCTCGCGCCGCGTTGACATCGCTGTGAGACCCCGCGTCAGGCGCGCGCGAGGTACTCCCCGCTCCGGGTGTCGACCTTGACGCGTTCCCCGACCTCGACGAACAGCGGAACCTGAACCACGATCCCGGTCTCGAGCGTTGCGGGCTTCCGGGCCCCCGAGACGCGGTCACCCTGAACGCCGGGCTCGGTCTCGGTGACCGCAAGCTCGACCGCCGCCGGCAGGTCGACGCCGATCGCGGCGCCGTCGTACGTCGGCAGGACGACGGTGTCGCCCTCGCGGAGGTAGCCCACCGCGCCGCCGAGCGTCGCCGCCTCGACCGTCTCCTGCTCGTAGCTGTCACTGTCCATGAAGACGTAGTTGTCACCGTCGCGGTAGAGATACTGCGTCTCCCGCTTGTCGATGACGGCGAGCGGCACCTTCTCATCGGCCCGGAACGTCTTGTCGAGAACCGCGCCCGAGCGCACGTTCTTCAGTCGGGTGCGCACGAACGCGCCGCCCTTCCCCGGCTTCACGTGCTGGAACTCGAC
>JBOGFL010000599.1:0-1969 GCA_050743285.1 Acidimicrobiia bacterium | reverse complement strand
GGTGATAGATGAGCACCACCACACCGCGCGGTGGGATGCGCACGACGTCGTACGCGACCGCAGCCGTCTTCACGGCTCGGAGCGCGGCGACCCGTGTCCGGCTCATCCCGCCGGGCCCTCGCCGGCTCCGACCGAGGCGCGCACGCTCGTTCCGTTCGCGACCGCCTCGTAGATCGTTTCGAGCCGGTGCACGGCGCGGTTGACGTCGAACGTCGCGGCGCGGGCGGCGGCCGCCTCCGAGGCGCGGGCCCGGGCAGTCGGATCGGCCACGAAGGCGGCGATCGCCTCCGCGAGCAACTCGGGCCGGCGAGGCGGAGTGAGCCGGCCCTCCACCCCGTCGGTCACCGAGCCGGGGATGCCGCCCACTGCGGTCGCGACTATGGGAACGCCGAGCGCCATCGCCTCCATCAGCGCGACGGGCAGGCCCTCGTGGTGGGAGGAGAGCACGAACAGGTCGGCGCCGGCGAGGAGCCGCAACGCATCGGGTCGGTAGCCGAGGAGGCGGAAGCGATCACCGAGCCCGAGCGCGTCGTGCAACTCCCTGACTTCACCCTCCTCGGGACCCTGCCCGACGGCGAGGAATGTGACTGGTAATCCTCGATCGAGCACGTTCCGAGCGGCCGCAAGGAGGTCGGGATAGGCCTTGCCGGCGCGGAGATGCGCGACGGTGACAGCGAGGACCTCGCCCGGACCGATACCGAGCTCGGCGCGGACGGCCTCGCGATGAACCGCGTTCGCACGGACCGCCTCCAAGTCAATGCCGTGCACGAGCGTCTCGACCCGTCGACGAAGCCGGGCGGGAATCGAATCACGGACGTCGTCCGACACTGCGAGCCAAGCATCCCCGAGTGCGAAGGTCGTCGCGTTCGCAGCGCGCGACGGGAAGGCGAAGCTGCTCCAGATGTTGTGCTCCGTCGAGACAACCGCGGGTCGGTTGCGTCTCATGGTGCGAATGACGAGGCGGGCAACACTCGCGGCGTACGGCGAATGAACATGGACGACATGGAAGTTTCGGCGGACGAGCAGGCTGCGCAGTCGTGCTGCCCAGCGGACGTCGACCTCATTGGTTGTGTGCAGGCAGTGAACCTGGGCGCCGCTCGCTCGCAGGGGCTCGACGAGCGTGTCCTTCCACGGCAGGAGATATGCGACGTCGTGTTCAAAGCGGTTCTGGTCGCGGACCCGTTCAGCGACGAGAATCAGTTGCTCGGCTCCGCCCGGCCCGAGGCCTTTCGTCAGGGTGAGGACGCGAAGGCGCGACACCTCGAGAATCTTTGCACAACTGTCGAGCTGGTCGGTTATCGAGCGCGGTCGCGTAGGTCTCGAGGACGATGTCGACGACGCGCTGCTCGTCGAACTCGGCCTCGGCGCGAACCCGACCGGCGTTGCCCATGCGGATGCGGGTGTCAGTTTCGTCACCAAGCCGCTGGATGGCGCGAGCCAGTGCCGCCGGCTCACGTACCGGAACGAGCAGGCCGTTGACGTCGTGATCGACGACTTCCCGGCATCCGCGGATGTCGGTGGCGACGATAGGCAGTCCCATGGCCGCGGCCTCCATCACGGCGCGGGGAAATCCCTCCCGGTGCGATGGGAGCACGAAGATATCCATGGCGGCATAGAGCGCATCGATGTCGTCTCGGTGCCCGAGCAGCCGGAAACCCGCGTGCCGCGCTCGGTCGAGCTCGTCGCCCGAGATGGAATCTGCTTTGGTCGGGTCCTCGGGACCGATCACAACCACGAGGTAGCGCCCGTCGAGCCGTCGGGCCGCGGCAAACAACTCGGGAAATCCTTTCTCGGCGACGAGGCGACCCACGGAACCGACGACGATGGTGTCGTCGTCGGCACCGAGTTCGGCGCGCAGCTGCCGCCGGCGCGCGCTCGAGAAGCGGGCCGGGTCGTAGTGGTCGAGATCGACGCCGTTGCCCAGGAGGCGGGCCCGGCCGCGGCGGGCGATCCGCCAGCGGTTCATCAG
>JBOGFL010000598.1:0-2019 GCA_050743285.1 Acidimicrobiia bacterium | reverse complement strand
GGCGCGCCGCCGCTGGTCGGTCCCGTTCCTTCTGTTCCCGGCGCAGGGTGACGACGACCAACCCACCAGCCCGTCGGTTCCCTCGACTCCGCCGACCACCACGCGGCCGTGAGCGACCTCGATATCTTCGCAGCCGCCTACCGCGAGCTCCGGGGCCGGGTGAGCGAGCTCGCTCGCGAGGCCGACCCCGAGGCACTCGAGACGATGGCGCCGGCCGCGCCCGAGTGGAGGGTGCGCGATCTTCTCGCCCATCTCAGCGGGGTGTGCGCCGACATCACCGCGGGCAACCTCGAAGGGGTCACCACCGACGAGTGGACCGCGGCGCAGGTCGATGCCCGGCGCAGCTGGACCGTCGACCGGCTCCTCGCCGAATGGAGCGAGCAGGGAGCGGCGGTCGACGCGCTCATTCCCAGTTTTCCGCCTCCGCTCGCCACGCAGCTGCTCACCGACGGGGCAACCCACGAGCACGACGTCCGGGGCGGGCTCGACGCCCCCGGAGCCCGGGACGCGGCGGCGGTCGCGCTCGCGTTTCCGGGCCTCGTCGAATACGGGCTCGGTGCCGGGCTACACGTCGAGTGTGACGAGGGCACCTACATCAGTGGCGGGGAGAACGACGCCGACGCGACGGTGCGAGCGCCGCGATTCGAACTGTTCCGGGCAATGACCGGCCGTCGATCGATCGAGCAGATCCGCACTTTCGACTGGACGCCGGAGCCGCGGCCTGAGGCCCTCGTCATCAGTCTGTTCACCGCTCGCGACACGCCACTCGTCGAGTAGGCAACGCCGGAGGGCCTGTGGACCGCAAGAAGCTGGTGCTGGCGGCGATGATCTTCGCCGTCGCGATGACGTTCATCGACCAGACGATCGTCGCCATCGCGATCCCGGAGATCCGAAAGGATCTCGACCTCTCGGCGACCGGCGCCCAGTGGGTCATCAATGCGTACCTGCTCGCGCTGGCCGCGCTGTTCGCCTTCGGCGGCCGACTGTCCGATGTCATCGGGCACCGCAAGACGCTCGTGGTCGGGGTGATCGTGTTCGCTGCGGCTTCTACGCTCAACGGGCTGACTCCGACCGGCGACGCCGCCCAAGAGTGGATCATCACATTCCGGGTCGTGCAGGGGGTGGGCGCGGCCATCATGTATCCGGCGGCACTGGCGATCGTCGTCAACACGTTCCCGCTGCAGGAACGCGGACGGGCAATGGCATCGTTCTTCGGCATCGCCGGGGGGCTCACTGCGGTCGGACCGATCGCGGGCGGCTATCTCAGCGAATGGACGTGGCGGGCGATCTTCTGGGTCAACATCCCGGTCGCAATCATCGCCCTGGTCCTCACGGCAGTGGCCAAACCGCCCGACCAGTTCCAGCCCGCGCGCCTCGACTACCGCGGCCTCGTCCTCATCGCCGGGGGCATGGCGCTCAGCGTTCTCGGGCTGCAACAGTCGAGCGCGTGGGGTTGGGACAGCGTGGCAACGTGGGGTTGCATCGTCGGCGGGCTGCTGCTGCTTGTCGCGTTCGTACTGCTCGAATTGCGGACGGACTCGCCGCTCATCCGCATGAACATCTTCCGCATCCGGGCGTTCTTCGTCGAGAACCTGGTGCTGCTCATCAGCATGGTCGTCTTCATCCCGGTGTTCTTCTTTGCGAGCGAGTACGTCCAGATATCGCTCGGATGGGAGGTGTCCGAGGCGGGTCTCTACCTGCTCATCTTCTTCGCCGGCTTCGCGCCCGCGTCGCAGATCGGCGGCCGCATCCTCGACCGTGTCGGCGCCAAACCCGCGGTGGTGCTCGGAAATCTCGTCGCCGCGGTCGGCTTCGCACTCTGGGCCTCGAAGCTCACGGACCTGTCCGGTGGCGCCGGCGCACAGTGGCCCTACATCGTCATGGCCGGCGCCGGCATCGGGCTGATGCTGGCGCCCGCCAACACCGACGCGGTGAACCGGGCGTCCCGCCTGAGCTACGGCGAGGCGACCGGCATCACCCAGACCGTCCGCAACTTCGGTTCCAGCCTCGGGATGGCGG
>JBOGFL010000597.1:0-6829 GCA_050743285.1 Acidimicrobiia bacterium | reverse complement strand
GCGTGCAACCGGTCCGAGTGGTGGCTCCACGCTGCCCCTGACCGGTGCCATGACGCTGACGCTGCTCGGCGTCGCCGGCGCGCTCGTGGCCGGCGGATTCGCCCTGCGGCGAATCGCTCGTCCGGTTACCTGAGCGCGCAGTGAGCGGAAACGAGCGGGGTGGGCCTCGGGCCCGCCCCGCTCCTGCTCGCTCGGCGCCGATGCGGTCGTTGTAGCTCTGTATCGCCGCCGTGCCGGCGGCGGCCGCCTGGGCGAGTGCATCGGCGGGGGACGTTCCCGAAGTGAGCATTCGTTCGTAGCCGGCCGCCACAGAGTCGCGAACGGCCTGGAAGTTGCCGTAGAGCGCCCCTGCGGTCGCGAAATTGGTCGGCCCGTCCAGCAATTGGTCATAGGCGACCTTGAACCCGGGTTGCTCGGCCCAGAGCTCTTGAACGATCGGCTGCTGTGCGGCCTTCTTTCCGGCCGGGATGTAACCCGTGCCGGCCGACCAGATCGCCTGCGCGCGCGGCGTGTTCAGGTATTTGAGGAACTCCCAGGTGGCAGCGAGGTTGGCGTCGTTGTCCGAATTCACGATGTACAGACCGGCCCCTCCCGGCGTCACTCCTCCCTCGGGGTCCTGGAAACCGGGCATCGGTCCCACCCCCAGATCGACGTTGGGGAACGAACCCGATTCGAGCAGCGACGACACCGTTCCCAGGGCAGCGGTGGAGTTGATCGTCATCGCCGCGTTCTCGTTCCCGATGGCAAGGAGGTGGTCGACGCTGGACGGATCGGTCCCCACGAAGTTCGCCAAGCCGTCGTCGACCATCGAGTCGAGCCACTCGAATACTTCGCGCCCATTGGCGCTGTCGTAGACGACGCTGTCGGCGCGCTCGGCCCGACCGTTGTCGTTGTCGACGTACAGGTCACCGCTGGTTGCCAGCCACTGTTCGAAGAACCACGGGTCGCCGAGAAAGGCGACGCCCGTACCAACGTTGGTGTTACGGACGATCTGCTGCGACGCTTCGCGAACCTCGGCGAATGTCGCCGGCGGGTCGTTGGGGTCGAGGCCCGCGTCCCGAAATGCGAGCTTGTTGTAGTACAGGATGGGGTTCGAGATGTTGAACGGCAACGCGTAGAGCGTGCGGTCGACCGAGTAGTACGCGAGGGCGCGGGGAAGGTTGTCGTCGAGGCTGTAGTCGTCGGCGTCGATGCAGGCCTGAATCGGCAGAACCGTGCCGCTGTCGATCATGGTCTGGACCGCCGCGTCCTCGACCTGCACGACGTCGGGACGAGCTCCACCCTGGGTCGAGGCACGGTACTTCGTCAGGGTGTCGTCGTACGCCCCCTGGTAGACCGCCTTCACGCGCACCTTGTCTTGGCTGTCGTTGAACCCGTCGACGAGCTCGTTGAGCGTGGCCTCGTTCTCGCGTGCCATTGCATGCCAGAACGTGATCTCCACCGTGCCGTCGGCGTCGTCGAGAGCGTCAACCGGGCATTCGGTACCGCCGCCAAACGTGCCCCCGACCGCGAGCGGGTCACCGCACGCGGCCAGCACGAGCACCGATGCCAGCGCGGCGGCCAGGGCTGCGTAGCGACGCATGTCAGCCCTTCACCGCGCCGGCGGTGAGGCCGCGGATGATGTACTTCTGGAACACCAGCAGGAGCACGAGAATCGGTACGACCGCGATGATGGTGCCGGCCACCGTCACGTTGATCTGTTCGACGCTGGTCGCCGTGAGCTGCTTCAACCCGATCTGCACGGTCCGGTACTGCTCGTCGTCGGTGACGAGGAGGGGCCACAGGTACTGGTTCCACGCCTGGAGGAACGAGAACACCGCCAGCGCGGCGATGGCGGGACGGGTCAGCGGAACGACAACCCGGGTCATGAACTTCCAATGCCCGAAGCCGTCGAGCTCCGCCGCATCCTTCAGATCCTTGGGGACCTGAAGGAACGCCTGACGCAGCAGGAATGCACCAAACCCCGTGGCGAGGAACGGGACGACGAGCGCCTGGTAGGAATTGATCCAGTCGAGCCGGACCACCGTTGCCCGGTTGATGAGGATCAGCGCCTCGAACGGCACCATGAGCGTAGCGACGAATGCGATGAAGATCGGCGTGCGGAACGGGAAACGCAGAAACGTGAACGCGTACGCGGCCATCACCGACGTCGCGATCTGACCGCCGGTGATGAGGATGGCCACGACGAAACTATTGACGAGGTAGCGGCCCATGTGGCCGTCCGTGAAGGCGGTCTTGTAGGTGTCCCACTGCGGATCGGTAGGAAAGAAAGTGGGCGGACGGCCGGCGATCTGTTCGGGGGTGAGGAGCGAGTTCACGACAGTGATGTAGATCGGGAAGAGCACGATGATCGCGAGCACAATCAGGAGCAGGTAGCGCAGGCCCTTGCGCACGACGCGCCCCGGTCCGCCTTGTCCGGCATATGTCTCGCGTCCGGCACTGGTGATGACGTCGGCGCCCGAAACCTCTATCGCTTCAGTCGCCATAGAACACCCGCCGTTCGAGCACCCGGAACTGCACCAGCGTCAGGATCAGCACGATCGCGAACAACGCCACCGCGAGTACCGACGACAGCCCGGAGTCGCCCTCTTGGAACGCGGCGGTGTAGATGAAATACGTCAACACGTTGGTCTTGTCGATCGGCCCGCCCTGGGTGAGGATGTCGATCTGCCCGAAGCTCTGGAAGGCCACGATCAAGCCGACGACGGCGGAGAAGAAGATCGTGGGCGACAGCATCGGCAGCGTGACCCGGAAGAACTGCCGGAACGGGCCCGCGCCGTCGATCGAGGCGGCTTCGTACAGATCGTCGGGTATCGCCTGCAGGCCGGCGATCATGAGGATGAACGTGAGGCCCAGGTTCTGCCAGATCGTCGTCAACGAGACCGCGATGAGCGCGGTGTCGGGATCCTGAAGGATTCCGCCGGTGCTCGTGTCAACGACGTCCTCGAGCCAGTAGGTGAACAGACCGACCTGCGGATTCAAGAGGGTGAAGAAGATAACCGACGCCACCGCGACCGAGGTCGCAACCGTCGACGAGAAGATCGTGCGAAAGACCGCAATACCACGGAGGCGCTGGTTGGCGAGCACCGCCATGATGATGCCGAGCACGATTCCGGTCGGCACGGTGTACAGAGCGAAGAGGAAGGTCACTTCGAGGCTGTTCAAGAAGTCGTGGCCGGTCAGGACATCGGCGTACTGCGACAAGCCCACGTACTCCGAAGGCGCGTTCGGGAACGGCGGCGACTCGTAGAGCCCTCGGTAGAAGATGGTGATCAGCGGGTAGTAGACGAACACCCCGAAGACCACAATCGACGGGAGGAGGAGCAGGGCGGCGAGGCCGACCTCCTTCGTCCGCCGGCTCGACCTCTTCTTCGGCGGCCGCGCAGCCGCCTGGTCCAGCTGGCGCAGCGTGCGCGCCTCGGCGCCGAGTGCGCCGGTTCCCTCGCTCATCCGTCGACGCGCTCCTCGGTCGCGGTCTCGAACACGTGGAGGTTGTCGGGGCTGGCGCCCAGCTTCACCGGGCTCAGCTCGGCCGGGGGCTTCTCGCTCGACGGGATACGGACGATCACCATCTGCGCGTCCTCGAGACGACAGATCACGTGCGTCTCGTGGCCCAGGGCCTCGATGACGCTCACGGTCGCTGAAACCGGCCCGTCGTCGCCGATCTCCAGATGCTCGGGCCTTACCCCCACCACGACTTCATCGAGTTTCTTCGCCCCCACCGCTTGGCCCAGCGCGCCCGGAAGCGGAATGCACCCGCCGCAGATCTCGACCTGGGGACCGGCGCCGTTGCTCACGATGCGGCCGCTGACCGTGTTCATTGGCGGGCTCCCGATGAACCGGGCGACGAACAGGTTGGCCGGGCGGGCGTAGACCTCCTGGGGCGGGCCGACCTGCTGGAGGCGGCCCTCGTTCATGATCGCGATGCGATGCCCCATCGTCATCGCCTCGACTTGGTCGTGCGTCACATAGATCGTCGTGGTCGCCAGACGGCGCTGGAGCTCGATCAGCTCGGCGCGCGTCTGCACGCGCAACTTGGCGTCGAGATTAGAAAGGGGCTCGTCCATCAGGAACGCCTGGGGCCGCCGCACGATGGCGCGGGCCAGCGCGACGCGCTGGCGCTGGCCCCCGGAGAGCTGCGCCGGCTTGCGGTCCATCAGCTGATCGAGGCCGAGGCTACGAGAGGCTTCGGTGGTGAGCTGATCCCGCTCGGCTTTGGCCAGGCTCCGCGACCGCAGTGGGAACTCGATGTTCTGGCGCACGCTCAGGTGCGGATAGAGCGCATAGCTCTGAAACACCATCGCGATGTCCCGGTCCTTGGGCTCGACGTTGGTGACGGTTCGAGCGCCGATCTGGATGTCGCCCTCGGTCGGCTCCTCGAGCCCTGCGATCATCCGCAGCGCCGTCGACTTGCCGCACCCCGACGGACCCAGCAGTACGAGGAACTCCCGGTCCTCGATCTCGAGCGACAGCGAGTCAACCGCGGAAAAGTCGCCGAACCGTTTGCTCACGTCGACGAAGGCAACCCGTCCCATCGAACCTCCGAACCGAGGTGCGCGCAGCATAGGCCGGATGCCGCCGAGAACGTTTCGCTGCCGGCAGCCGGCGGGTGAACGAGCGGTGAACCTTCATTTCCTGCGAGCGCGGCTCACCCGCGCAGAAACCAGCCCCGGGGGTCGTACCGCCGCAGGGCTGCGACCTCGTCACCGGTGGGCGACGCAAGCTCACCGAGCGTGTCGGCCACCTGCAGATCCCAGCCGCACGCCTCCCTGGCCGCGATCACCCGGTCCGCCAGCGGCGCGTCGCCGGCCGGGACGGCCGCGAGCACGAGCTCACCCTCGTGGCGCTCGAGCACTCCCAGGTCGGTGACGAGGGCGCGAACCGCCCGACCCGGCGAGGTCACGTAGCCGCATTCGGCTGGCGTTCGGGCCGGCGTCAGCGTCGCGACGACGACGGCCTCGGTGGCGACGCTGGCGACGTCGTTGCCGCCGCCCGAGCCGACGAGGAACGGCCCGTCGGGAACGAGCGTGCTGTTCACGTTGCCGTGCCGGTCGACCTGCGCGCCGCCGAGGCAGGCGATCGTCGTGGTGCCCGGTCCGCCCACGAGCGTCCCGAGCACGAGGTCGGCATCGCCGAGCATCGCCGACCGCCAGAAGTTGCGGTGGTTGAGCACGAACGGGTCGGCGGGTGTCGGGTCGTAACCCCAGAGCCCGATCTCGGCGGTCAGCTGCACGTCACAACCGGCCGCACGCGCGAGCTCGACCGCGACCCAGGCGGTGAGGTTGGCGACCCCCGCGCCTGCGAGCACGCAGTTCGCACCGACCGCCTCCACGCGCTCGGCGACGTACCGGGCGCCAAACGATGCCGCGACCTCCCAACGATTCGGTGGCGCGGTCGGATCGGGTAGCCATCGGGCCTCGTCGGCACGCCAGGAGTCAGGCTCGCCGCGGGCACGCAGCTCGGACAGGCGTTGGCTGCCCACCCGATCCAGGTAGGCGTCCTGAGAGTCGACCTCCAGAACCCAGTCGCGGATCCAGTCGTCGAAGTCGGGCTCTCGGGTCGCGGCGCGAGTCGCGACCCAGAAGTCGTAGTCCTCGCCGTAGCCCTCGACGGGGAGGTCGCGCGCGAACAAACCGCCGGGATGGGCACCGAACGGAGCCTCGACCACGGCGGCCACCCGGTGGGCGGGAATCTTCACGAGGTGCGACCAGCCGGTCAGGTCGTCGACGACACGCTCGACGGTGACGATCGCCCCTCGTCGTGCCGCCAGCGCGCCCCACACGCCTTCGAGGAGCGGTGCTTCCAGGGCGACGTTGCCCAGCCGGTCGGCGACCGGCGCGTGCAGGAGCGCGACGTCGGGCGCGAGCGGTGCCACCATTCCCACCGCCCCGAAGGGTGTGTCGACGACTGCGTAAGCGTCGTTGTCGGCCATCGAGGAGCCGGTGAGCGAGCGGGTGGTGACGGCGGGTAGACCGCGGGCGGCGGCTTCGAGGCGCTGGGCGAAGGTGAGGAACGACCAATGTTCGACCTCCACGTCACCCCGTCGGTAGGCGGCGGCGAAGACGGGATTGGGAGTGAAGTTGGGGAACGTGTCGCCCGAGTAGCCGGTGATCACCTTGCGCACCAGCCCGCCACGGAAGAACAGCGTGCCGAGGCTCGAAAGACTCAGCATCGCCAGCTCGAACTTCGGGTCACGGCCCCACCACTGGCGCACGACCTCCCGGGCCGCCGCCGTCCAGCGCGTGTGCCCGACGACGATGTGCAACGTGTCGCCGGCGCGAACGTGCTCGGCGACTGCGTCGCGTAGCGTCATGCTCCTTGTTTGGTCGCTGAGTCGCGCGATGCGCGAATTATCGACCAAACGACGTCAGGACGTGAGCACGAGGTCGGCGAGTCGCTGCCGCTGCCAGCCCTGGGTGCCGAGCATGGAGTCGCTGGCTTTGGCCCGCTTGTAGAAGAAGTGGGCGTCGCAGTCCCACGTGAAGCCGACCCCGCCGTGAACCTGGATGTCTTCACCCGAGACGTACACCGCGGCCTCACCCACGAAGCCCTTGCACATGGCGGCCGCCCGCTCACGCGCCGGGTCGTCGACGTCGGAGGCCCACGCCGCGTAGTGCGTGCCGACGCGGGCCAATTCGAGCTGGTGGAGCATGTCCACCGACTTGTGCCGGATCACCTGGAAGCTCGCCAACGGCCGGTCGAACTGCACCCGCACCTTCGCGTACTCGACCGCCAGCTCGAGTGCCTGCTCGCAGCTGCCGACGAGCTCGGCCGCCAGCATGACCGCCGCGTCGTCGGTGACGCGCCGCCAGATCGCGGTGTGGTCGCC
>JBOGFL010000596.1:0-3071 GCA_050743285.1 Acidimicrobiia bacterium | reverse complement strand
CCACCTCGGCGACGGTCGCGGGCAGGTCGGCCGGAAGCACTGCCCGCTGCGGGACGTAGCCGACCCGGGACCGGTCGTGGAGGTGCCGCGGGTCGTCGCCGAACAGCCGGACGCGGCCGCGGGCGGGGGTGAGGAGCCCGAGGAGGAGCCGGAGCAGGGTCGACTTTCCCGACCCGTTGGGGCCGACCAGCGCGACGAACTGGCCGGCGGGGATCTCGAAGGTGACGTCTTCGACCACCGGGTCGGCCCGGTAGGAGAACGACGCACCCTCGGCGGCAAGCGGGCCTGTGTTGAGGATGATTCTCAGTCTAATGTCAAGGCGTGCGGACGGTCGGGGCGATGCTGGTGGCGGCAGCGGGGCTGGTGGCGGCCGGCTGTGCCGGGAACGGATCCGGGGCCGGCCGCGACTCGGTGGTGGCCTCCTTCTACCCACTGGCCTTCGTTGCCGAACAGGTCGGCGGCGACCAAGTAGCGATCACCGACCTCACGCCCGCGGGGGCCGAGCCCCACGACCTCGAGCTCACACCCGACCAGGTCGACGAGATCCTCGACGCCCGGGTGGCAATCGTCATGGGGAACGGTTTCCAGCCCGCGGTCGAGGACGCGGCCTCGGATCGCGACGGTGTCACCGTCTTCGTGTTGGGCGAGCTCCCCGTCGACGCCGAGGGCCGCGTGGTGGAGGAGAGCAGAGGAACAGAAGGAGAAAAAGGAGAAGAAGGAGAGGAGTCCACCGCCGGGGGCGACCGGCTCGATCCGCACGTGTGGCTCGACCCGGTGCTGATGCGCGAGACCGTTGTCGTGGTCGCAAACGGTTTGGTCGAGGCCGATCCCGATCACGCCGAGGGCTACATGCGGCGCGCTCGCGCCCTCGATCGCCGGCTCGACGAACTCGACGCCGAGTTCGAGTCGGGCCTCGCCAACTGCGAGCGCGACGCGATCGTCACCGCGCACGAGGCGTTCGGGTATCTCGCCGACCGGTACGGCCTCAGGCAACTCGCGATCGCGGGCGTCTCACCCGACGAGGAACCGTCGCCCGCGCGCCTCGCCGAGCTGGCCGATCTCGCCGACGACGAGGGCGTGACGACGATCTTCACCGAGACGCTGGTGTCGCCCGACGTCGCCGAAACCCTCGCCCGCGAGGCGGGCGGACTCGAGACCGCGGTGCTGAACCCGCTCGAGGGACTCACCGACGACGAGGTCGCCGCCGCCGACCACTACTTCAGCGTGATGCGCGACAACCTGGCCGAGCTCCGCACCGCGCTGGGCTGCCGCTAAGCCACCGGGCGCGTCACCGCCGCGCGAGACTGACGGTCGGACCCGAGGCGATGGAGGAGACGGTGACGAAAGGGCGTGCGACCCTGCTCGGCGCGGTGGTGCTCGGCGCCGCAGGGCTCGTCCCGCTGGCGTGCGGCGACGACGGCGGGGGCGGAGGCAGCAGCACGCCCGAGCTCACGCCCCAGCAGGAAGACGATCCCGGTCTCGTCGCCGGGCGCGAGGTCTACATCCAGAGTTGCGCCCGCTGTCACGGCTCCGACGGCGGCGGCGGCTCCGGGCCGCAGCTGAGCGACGGCACCGTGGCCGAGAACCTCACGCTCGACGAGCAGATCGAAGTCATCGCCAACGGACGCGGCGTCATGCCCCCGTGGGAGGACGAGCTCACCCCCGAGGAGATCGAGGGCGTCGCCCGCTTCGAGCGCGAAGTCCTCTAGGCGTTTCGCGCGACCAGCCCTGGTGGGCTAAGAAAGACGTGTGCGCGGTAGCCCGAGAGTCCTGAAGCTCCTTGGCGACCTGCTCGCAGCCGAGCTGGCGGCGATCAACACCTACTTCGTCGACGCCAAGCTGCGCTCCGATTGGGGATACCCCGAGCTGGCCAAGAAGGCCTACGACGAGTCGATGGGCGAGATGCGCCACGCCGAGCGCCTCATCGAGCGCATCGTGTACTTCGACGAGGTCCCCAACATGCAGCGCCTCAACCGCATAAAGGCCGGCGCCACCATCAGCGAGCAGTTCGACAACGAGGTCGAGATCGAGCGCGCCACCGTTGGCGCGCTGGTCGAGGGCATCCAGCTCTGCCGGGAAGACGGCGACGACGGCACCCGGCTGCTCTTCGAGCCGATGCTCGCCGACGGCGAGTCGGCCATCGACTGGCTCGAGACCCAGCTCGGCCTCATCTCCCGCCTGGGTGAGCCCGTCTACCTCGCCGAGTACATCCGCGGCGAGTAACCCGTCGCGTTGTTTGGTCATTGGATCGCGCCATGCGCGACTCCGCGACCAAACATATGACGAGCGACGGTCATCCGACGCTCCGGTACGCGAAAGTGAAGGACGTGCCTGCCGACGTCCTCGAACGCTCTGCAGGGCAGCCAATCGCAGACAACGCCGGCGATGCCCCCACGGGTTGGCGGCGCTGGCTCCCCACCTGGCCGCCTTCGGTTCCCCAGGCGGTGATTCTCGTGCTGGCGTTGTGCCTGCTGGCCGGGATGATCGGATGGCGGGTCGCGCAACCGGGCCGGCCCGGTACGACGAGTGTGGACGCCGGTTTCCTCGACGACATGCAGGCGCATCACGAGCAGGCGCTCGCGCTCTCGTTCGCGTACCTCGACGTCGGCTCCGACCCGTTGCTGCGGCAGAGCGCGCGCGAGATCATCATGTTCCAGGGCACCGAGATCGGGCTGATGCGCGGGATCCTCTCCGAGTGGGACTACTCGGTTGACCCCAACGCCACCGACATCGCCCACGAGTGGCTGGGCGCGCCCGTGCCGATCGAGGAGATGCCGGGCATGGCGTCGGTCGAAGACTTCGAGGAGCTGAACGCGGCGGCGGGGCGGGAGGCAGACGAGATCTACAGCCGGCTCATGATCCGGCACCACGACGGCGGCATCCACATGGCCGACGACGCGGCCGCCAATGCCGAGACCGAGAAGGTCCGCCAGCTCGCCGGGCGGATGGCGTCGACCCAGCGTGCTGAGATCCGCGAGCTCAACTGGGCCCGCTTCGATCTCGGGCTGTCGCCGGTCGGCTACAGGCTCTCGCCCCGGAACCCGGTCGGCTGACCCGGCGCGCCCGCGCGC
>JBOGFL010000595.1:0-1976 GCA_050743285.1 Acidimicrobiia bacterium | reverse complement strand
CACTCGAGCGGGTCCGCGACGTCGGAGAAGACCTTCCGGCCGCGCTGCTCACTTCGGAGCGGCTTCCGCTCCGGGCAGACGCGCTCGCGGCGATCCATCGACCCCGGTCGCTTTCGGAGGCGGAGGTCGGACGCGTGCGGCTCGCCTTCGACGAGCTCCTCGTCCTGCGCCTCGCCCTGCTGCGTACGGCTGCTGCGCGTGAGCGAGCGTCCGCGCTGCCGCTCGGCGAGCCGGGCGAGCTGATCGCACGCTACCGCGAGTCGCTGCCGTTCACGCTCACGCCGGATCAGGAGCGCGCGACGACGGAGATCGACGCCGACCTCGACCGGACGGTCCCGATGCAGCGGCTCCTCCAGGGCGACGTCGGGTCGGGCAAGACCGTCGTTGCGTTCCACGCACTGCTGGTCGCGGTGCAGGGGGGACATCAGGGCGCGTTCATGGCGCCCACCGAGATCCTGGCCGAACAGCACTATCTCGGTTCGCGTGAGCTCCTGGCGGGCCTGAGTGTCCCGGATTCTGCGACCCTCACCGGAGACCGACCGGTGCGCGTCGAACTACTCACGAACCGAACCAGTGCCGCCGACCGGCGCCGCTTGGCCGCAGCGCTCAAGGCCCGTGAGGTCGACATCGTGATCGGCACTCACGCGTTGATCTACGGCGAGGTCGAGTTCGCCAGTCTCGGTGTCGTCGTGATCGACGAGCAACACCGCTTCGGCGTCGAGCAGCGTGAGGTGCTGCGGGGGCTCGGAAACGACCCCGACGTGCTCGTGATGACCGCGACGCCGATCCCGCGTACCGCGGCCATGCTCGTGTACGGCGACCTCGACAAGTCGGAGCTGCGGGAGCTCCCCCCCGGGCGGGTTCCGATCGCCACCGAAGTCGTCGGCGACAACGCGCTGGCCCGCGCCGCGGTGCACGAGCGCCTCCGAGCCGAGGTCGCTTCCGGCCGTCAGGCCTACGTCGTGTGTCCGCTCGTGGGCGGCTCCGACCGCACGGAAGCCCGGGCTGCGGTCGAGGAGTTCGCCCGGCTGGGTGACGAGGAGCTGGCGGGGCTGCGGCTGGGCCTGCTCCACGGCCAGCTGCCGTCGCGTGAGAAGGAAGCGGTGATGGCGGCCTTCCGGGCCGGTGAACTCGACGTGCTCGTCGCCACGACGGTCGTCGAGGTCGGTGTGGACGTTCCCAACGCGACGGTCATGGTCGTGGAGGACGCCGACCGCTTCGGACTTTCGCAACTGCACCAACTCCGCGGCCGCGTCGGGCGCGGCGCCGTGCCATCGATCTGTTTCCTGCTCGCGGAGCCGACGACGCGCGAGGGCCGGGCGCGTACGGAGGCGATGGCCGCGTCCACCGATGGCTTCCTCCTCGCTGAGCGCGACCTCGAGATCCGCGGCGCAGGCGAGGTGTTCGGTGAGCGCCAGGCCGGGTTCAGCGACTTGAAGCTGGGACGCCTGCCCCGCGATGAGATGCTCGTTCTTGGCGCCCGCGCCGCCGCGGAAAAGATTCTCGACGACGACCCCCAACTCGAGCGCAACGAACAGCTTCGCCAAGAGGTCGAGGATCTTCTGGGCGACGCGGTCGAGTTTCTGTTCAAGAGCTGAGTCGGCGCGTGGTCCGGGGCACCAAGAACCTGCGCGTGGTCGCCGGAACCGTCGGGGGGCAGCGGCTGACCGTGCCCGAGACCGTGAGGCCAACCACCGATCGCGTCCGGGAGTCGGTGTTCGGCGCGCTCGGCCCCTCCCGCTTCGACGGCGCCGTTGTACTCGACGCCTACGCGGGGAGTGGCGCGCTCGCGATCGAGGCGCTGTCGCGGGGTGCCGCGCGCGCCGTACTGGTCGAGCGCAGTCCGGTCGCGGTCGCCGCCATCCGCCGCAATCTCGACCGCACCGGGCTCACCGGTCGGGCCCGGGTGTTTGCCGGCCCGGTCGCGCGTGCGCTCCGCCGGTCCCCGCCGCCGGAGGCGCCCTTCGATCTCGCCT
>JBOGFL010000594.1:0-3982 GCA_050743285.1 Acidimicrobiia bacterium | reverse complement strand
GATCGGCGCCCCGCTCACCGACCTGGGTCCGATGCGCGCTGCCCGCCGCGAGGCGCTCCTGTCGTTGCGCCTCACCGACCGTCGCTTCGGATGGCCACTCGAGATGGTGCTCGCCGCCGGCCACGCCGGGTGGCGCATCGCCGAGGTCCCGGTTCCGTATGCACCCCGCGTGGGGCGCTCGAAGGTCACCGGCACGCTCCTCGGCACCGCGCGTGCGGTGCTCGACATGGCGGCCGTGATGCGATGACGCCCACGGTGGTGGTGATCGCCAAGGCGCCGGTGGCGGGGCGCGTCAAGACCCGTCTGTGTCCGCCGTGCACACCTCCGGAGGCCGCCGGCCTCGCCGAGGCCGCGCTGCGCGACACGCTTGCGACCGTGGCCGAGATCCCGGATGTCCGGAGGGTCGTGGCGCTCGACGGCGATCCCGGCCCGTGGCTACCGGCCGGGTTCGCAGTGGTGCCTCAGCGGGGCGTCGGCCTCGCTGCTCGCCTCGCGGCGGCCGTCGTCGACGTGGGCGGGCCGGTCCTGGTCATCGGCTCGGACACGCCGCAACTCACTCCCGGGGTGGGCGCGGCGGCGCTCCGGACCTTGCGCGAGTCGGGCTCGGTACTGGGCGCAGCACTCGACGGCGGGTACTGGGCGATCGGACTGCCTGCCGGCGATCCACGGGTCTTCGCCGGCGTCCCGATGAGCACTGCCCGCACCGGCGCCGTCCAACGGGCGCGTCTCGTCGAACTCGGATACCGGCCGGCGGCACTGCCCACGCTGCGCGACGTCGACCACTTCGAGGACGCGGTGGCCGTGGCGGGTGCGGCGCCGGCCAGCCGGTTCGCGTCGAAGCTGAGGAGTATCACGCGCTCGTGGCCGCGCGCCGCGGCCCCGGCGCGCCCGCATCTGGTCAGACCGGGGTGACGGTTGCGCCCGCGATCGGGACGCCGAACGGCTCGCACCAGACGAGCACGGTCCAGTCTCCGCGCGAGAGATCGTCGGTGATCCCCTCGTAGAAGAAGTCGCCGATCTCGGCTTGGAGGTCGCCGAGATTCGTCCCGCCCGGCGCTTCGGCCCCACTCCCCGGCACGAGGTACACGACGGGTCCGGGTGTGCCCTCGATGTCGACACCCGCGAACTGCACGACATAGGTGCCGTCCGTGGCGCGGTAGACCTCGATCGTGCCGCTCCCGTCGTGCCCGTCGAGCCCGCCGATCGAGCCCGTGCGGACGAGCACGGGTTCCGACACCACCGGTGCGTCCCGAGTGTCCTGACCTCGGCCACCGTCACGCCCGGCGCCGGCGTTCTCGTCGGAGGCGGAGGCCGGCGGCACCGTGGCCACGAACCGCTCGCTCTTCTCCGCCTTGTCGTAGTACGGCACGACGATGTAAAGGAGCAGGCCGACCGCGATCGCGCTCATCAAGAGTCCACGCACCCACGCCCACCGCAGTAGCCGCGGCAGGACCACGCGGGACAGCAGCAGCCACCCGCCGACGATGCCGGCCACGACCAGCACCGCGCGGAGGCTCCCGATCGTGTTCTTCGCGACGTCCCACTTGTCAATGGCCCAGTAGCCAAAGCCCACGACCAGGATCGCGAGCGGCAGCAGGTCCCACAGGCGGCGGCCGGACTGCCGGCCGGGCCGCCGCGGCTCGGTCCCGACGGATCGGGTCTCTACTCCGGTCGCCATGGTCGAGACCTCCTTCGCCTCTCGCGCAGTGTCTCAGGACAACGCAGGTGCCGCGCGTGCGGGAGGCTGAAAGTTCCGAGGACCGTAAGGTTCGCCGCCCTCTCCGACGAGAGCAGCCTCGGGCTGGCGCAATGGCGGGACACAGATGTCCCGTTCGTTGCGCTCGGCGCCCGAGGCTGTCCTCGTTGACGCTGGCTGTCGATGGCGCTGGTTCTACGTAGGTCCCGGCTCAGCTCACTGCGGTGATCGAGATCTCGAGCACGGGGTCGGTCCAGCCGTGCACGCCGGGAACGAGGTCGGCGCCACCTTGGATATTCGGGTGGTGGGCGATGCGGCCACCCTCGAACAGCGCGGGGTCGCTCGTGCCGGTGCCGGGCTCACCCGACGACACTCCGATCAGGCCCTGGCACGGCGGGACGATGTTCGCGAAGTCCTCGGTGTTGACTTCGGTGCCGGCGTCGTAACCGGCGGCGAGCACGGTGTCGCTGTCGCCCACACGCCGCGGGAGACGCACGCCGTTCACGCCGCTGAACCCGTCGTTCGTGCAGATGAGCATGCTCACAACCGACAGACGGCGGCTACCCCTCTCGCGCTCGACCGTAAAGGTGACGGCATCGTCGAAGCCCATCGACTCACCCGGCGTGCCCGGCGGCGCGAGCGGGCCATCGCCGGCCTGGAGCGACTCGGTGACACGACGATCCCAGGCCAGCTCGAAGAGCAGTGGCGCGTTGTTGCCGTTCTCGGCGATCTCCTTGACGCCGAAGCTCGCGCGACCTCCCACACGGAAGACGGCGTTCTTCCCCCGGTGCACGGCCACCACCGGCGGCGTGAAGGGCTGCCCATCGGTCAAGTTCGTGATGGTCACCTCGTAGGTCGTCGCAGCGGGCGGCCGGGCCGAGGCGGTGCCGGTGAATGCGGGCACAGCCAGGGCCGCGGTCGCGACGGCGAGTAGTAAGGCGCGCGTTCTTGGTTTCATGGATCCTCTCTTCGAATCCGTCGCTCCGCGTTTCGCGCGAGCCTGTTCATCGAGCAGCAAACCCCATCCTCGACCGATTGACCACACCGACGCCGACCTGTTTCGAGACTGCTAAGAGTCTCGTAAGGTCCTGGGCAACGACTCACGCGCCTCTCACTTCGGCGCCCCGGCGCGGGACACCACCTGAGGTGACCGAGCGCACGGTTTCGACGCGTTGCCGCCCGGGCCGAAGGGGTCCGACGGCCAGCTCGACGACATGGCGGTGATCGACGACGCTGCCTTCGAAGATGCCAACGCCGGGCGCTTCACATTCGTCGACTTTTGGGCGCCGTGATGCGCGCCGTGCCGGATTCTCGAACCGATCTACGCGGAGCGCGCCGAGGCCTACGACGGCCAGGTCACGTTCGCGAGGTGCGACATCGACGAGAACCCGGCCACGTCGGCCCTGCTGCAGATCATCGCGATCCCGACGCTCGTGCTGTTCGGTCCCGACGGCAGCGAAATCACCCGCCTCGTGGGACTCACGCCGCCCCGCCGGTTGGCGGCGCGCTCGGTGACGCGCTCCGCAGCGCATGATGCCCCGGATCCTGCTCGCGCTCCTGATGCTGGGCATGGCTGCCGCCCAGCTGACTGACGTGGGTGGATTTGCGCATGTGCTGCGCGGCTACCAGGCGTTCCCGAACCTCGCGCCGGTCCTCGTGGCGGTGCTGGTCTCGGCCGAGGCTGCTGCCGGGTTCGCCCTCGTCGGCCCGGCTCGCAGCCGCGCAACGGTGCGCGCTCGCCGTCGCCGTCGCGGCGTCGTGGAGCGCCCTGGCCGTCCAAGCGCTCGCCCGGAGCCTGGCCCTCGACAACTGCGGCTGCTTCGGGGTCCACCTCGCCCAGCCGCTGCGCGGGTTGGTCCTCGTCCAGGACGCCTGGTTCCCAGCCTGGGCACTGTTGGTGGCGCGGCACGCGCCGCAGCGCCCGACCGGCACCGGTCGGGACCGAACGTGAGGCGTGCTAGCCGCCGGCACGGGTTCGCCGTGGCCGCCGTCCTGATCGTGGTCGCGGCCGCATGTGCGGAGACGCCTCCGATGCCGGCGCCTTCTCGGTGGAGCAGGTTCCCTCGACGCCCCCCGAAGACACTCCCTCGGCGCTGGAGGACCCGATAGCAGCCGGCCTGCCGGAGCCGCTCGTCGACCCGACCGACATCCGTCCGGGCGGGCCGCCCCCCGACGGGATCCCGGCGATCGACGAGCCACGCCTTCAGCGGGCCGACGAGATCGACTGGCTCGACGACGCCGAGGCCGTGCTGTCGGTGACGGTGGACGGCGAGACCCGCGGCTATC
>JBOGFL010000593.1:0-5715 GCA_050743285.1 Acidimicrobiia bacterium | reverse complement strand
ACACCAGGTGGCCGAGCACGGGGAACAGCTCGGCGAAGCGCAGGATCCCCCACCCCAACAGGAACACGAGGAACCGGTTCGACTCCTTGAGGATGAGCCGGCCCACGAAGTACGCGCTGGTGACGTACCCGAGCGCAACGAGCGGCACCATCGCGAAGAGCCCGACGAACCCGAGCGGCGCTCCGACGAGTGTGAACAAGATGATCACGGAGGCGATCGGGATCCCGAAGAAGAGGAGCAGCCCCCAGCCGATCGACGGGCCGACGCGGGTCTTCGCCACGCGGACGGCGGCGTCGGCGGCGCGCGGCGCCAGCCACAAGAAGAGCATGCCCAGCGCGAACAGTGAGATCGTGAGCGCGATCCACCACACGATGTAGAAGATGACGCCGACCACGTCGAAGGCGCTGGCGAAGTTCGTCTCTTCGATGTTCCCGTCGACGCGGGCGCCGCGGGCGACCGCGGGTTCGTCGGACGAACGCACGTCGCCGCCGACCTGGGCGGTCCCGAGAATGATCGCCTGCCCGTTGATGACGACGACGTTGTCGTCGACCCGGCCACTCACGCGGATGTTGCCGTTGAAGGCGATGACGTTCTCCTTCACGTGGCCGGCGATGACCGCGGGCCCGTTGAAGATGACCACGTTCTCGACGGTGTCGCCCCTGACCACGTCGACCCGGCCGTTGAGCACGACGCGGTTGCCGCCCGAGTTGTCGCCGTCGCCGTCGCTGTCGCCGCCGCGGGCCAACGCGGGCCCCGACGCCAGCAGCACGGCCGCCACCGCGAGCAGCGGGAGACTGAGAGTGAGGAGTCGGCGCTTCGACATCAGGCTCGCTGGTCTAGCACCGTCAGGCGGGCTGCTGCACCGCCGCGATCAGGCCCTCGCCACCGCGCACGAGGATGAGGGCGGCGTCGGCGACCTCGTGGGAGGTCATGGGGCGGCCATGGTTCCTCCCTCGGTCATGGGCTGGTTGCGATGCCTGACGCGGCTTCGCTCTGCCGGAAGTGCGCGGCCCTTGGCGCGCCGCGCCGCGCACAAAATCCACGGGTCCCGGCCCGGGGCAATGGTGGAGCGCGTATATTTCCGCCGTGGGCTATCAGCTCGGAGTCGACCTCGGAACCACCTACACGGCCGCGGCGATCCACCGGAACGGGAGGGCCGAGATCGTCAGTCTGGGCGACCGGGCCGCCTCGATCCCGTCGGTGGTGTTCCTGCAGTCCGATGAGGAGATCCTCACCGGTGACGCCGCAAACCGGCGGGGCATCACCGAGCCCAGCCGGGTGGCGCGCGAGTTCAAGCGGCGGGTGGGTGACACGACGCCGCTCCTCCTCGGCGGAACGCCGTACTCCGCCGAGGCGCTCATGGCCAAGCTGCTCCGATGGGTCGTCGACACCGTCTCGAAACAGGAAGGCGGCGCGCCGGACAAGACTGCGGTGAGTCACCCGGCCAACTGGGGACGGTTCAAGACCGACCTTCTCGGTCAGGCGGTGCGCCTCGCGGACCTCGGTCACGCCGACATGCTGACCGAGCCCCAGGCGGCGGCGATCTACTACGCGTCCACCCAACGGGTGGAGCCCGACGACGTGGTCGCGGTCTACGACCTGGGTGGCGGCACGTTCGACGCCGCCGTCCTGCGCAAGACCGCGGAGGGTTTCGACATCCTCGGCGCGCCCGAGGGCATCGAGCGCATGGGCGGGATCGACTTCGACGAGGCGGTGTTCGCCCATGTGCGGCGCGCCATCGGCACCAAGATCGAGAAGGTCGACCCCGAGGACGAGACCGCCCTGGTTGCAGTCGGGCGGCTGCGAGAGGAATGCATCGAGGCCAAAGAGGCGCTGTCGAGCGACACCGACGTCACCATCCCGGTGCTGCTCCCGAACGTGCAGACGGAAGTGCGCCTCACCCGAGCCGAGTTCGAGGCCATGATCCGCCCCGCGCTCACCGAGACCATCGGCGCCCTCAGGCGCGCCCTCGACTCGGCCGGTGTCAAGCCGGAGGAGGTGAAGGCCGTCCTGCTGGTTGGGGGGTCGTCGCGCATCCCGTTGGTGTCGCAGATGGTGGGTGCGGAGTTCGGCCGCCCCGTCGCCGTCGATGCCCACCCGAAGCACGCGATCGCGCTCGGCGCCGCGCTGGCGGCATCCGGTGCTGCCGACCAGGCAACCGAGTTATTCGCCCCCAAGGGTGACGACGACGCCACCATGGCCGTCAGCCGGGTCGAGCGCGGCGAAGAGGAGCCGACCGTCGCCGAGCCCGTGACGCGGGTCGCGGCGCCGGCCGCCGCCGCGGCGCCGTCGTTCGTGCGCACCGAGCCGGCACCGCCGCAACGTCAGGCCGAGATGTCGGTCCCACTTCTCGTGATCTCGGCGCTCTTGGCCATCGGCGCGGTCGGCGCGCTCGTGTACCGCCTCGTCGGCTGAGGCTTCGCAGTTCGTCACGAGGCGCCCGCGGGCGGCGGCGTCTCGCATGCGGTCGGGTCGGCAAGCTTCGCTGCCGAGGGCGGCTCGCCGAGTGCCGCAGGGTCGGCGCCCTCGGGGGATGAGCGCGATCACGATGACGTCGTTGTCGGTCTCGCGTTCGTCGGCTGGAAGCCGCCGTCGTCGGGCGTCGTGGCCAGGGCGAGAGGCGAGGGCGAGCCTCGTCAGCGTGCTGCGCGTCGCGTAGTGTGCGGCCCATGGTCGGAGCGTGGCTGAAGGCAAACGCAGCCGCGGTCGCCCTTCTCGTGGTGGCGGCCGGCGCGGGCACCGCGGCGGTGGTGGTGCCCGGCAACGACGACGACGGGGGCGGCGGTGACCGCGCCTTCTGCGAACCCGCCGAAGAGGCCTTCGGCAGCGGCGTCACGCTCGAATCCCTGGACGCGGCGGTGCAGAACGGCCTGATGGACGAGATGCTCACGAACGCGCCCAATTCCGAGGTCCAGGGCGACCTTTCGACACTCTCGCAGGCGATCGTCGAGGAGAACGTCGACGCCTCCACCGCGCAGGCCGCCACCGACGACCTCGTCACCCAGCTCGACTCGCTCTGTGACCTCGACCTCGCGACGACGACCACGTCGTCGTCGTCGACCTCGTCCAGCACCACCAGCTCCACGACGTCTCCCCCGCCCACGAACCCGACGACGACGACCACGACCACGACCACGACCACGACGACGACCACGACGACCCCGCCGCCGACGTAGGCCGGTCGAGGTGGCGACCCGACGACGACTGCCCGATCCCGGCGCGGTGCACGACGAGCGCGAGATCGAAGCGGTGGTCGAGGTGCTGCGCACGTCGAACCTCCAGCTCGGCCCGAAGGTCGCGGAGCTCGAAGCGCGGGTCGCGGAGCTGCTCGCCAAACAGCACGGCGTCATGGTCAACTCGGGCTCCTCGGCGCTGCGGCTGGCGATCGATCTGCTCGAGCTGGCGCCGGGCGACGAGATCGTCACGCCCGTCGTCACCTTCAGCACCGACGTGGCACCGATGGTTCAGTCGGGGATCGTGCCGGCATTCGTCGACGTCGAGCCCGACACGTACCAGATCGACGCCGAGCGCATCGAGGAGATGATCGGCCCCCGGACCCGGGCGATCCTGGCGCCCAACCTGGCCGGCAACTGCCCCGACTGGGACCGCATTCGTGAGATCGCGGACGAGCACGGCTTACCGGTCGTCGAGGACAGCTGCGACGTGCTCGATTCGTGGCTGGGCGACAGCCGTACCGGGACACGGGCCCAGATCTCGGTCACAAGCTTCGCCCGAGGCCATGCGATCACCGCGGCCGGCAACGGCGGCCTCGTCGGCATGAACGACGAGGGGCGGCTCGACCGATGCTTGTCGCTGCGGCGGTGGGGCCGGCGCTCGGAAACGTACCTGTTCGGGTCGCGCCTGGGCGAGAAGGAGCGCTTCGGCGCGCTGGCCGACGGCACGCCCTACGACCTGGTGTTCCTGTTCGAGAGCATCGGATACAACTTCGAGCCATCGGAGATCGGCGCCGCGTACGCGCTGATCCAGCTCGACAAGCTCGCCGACTACAACGAGCGCCGTCAGCTCCACTGGCAACAGGTCGACGGCTTCTTTGCCAACCACGAGGACAAGGTGATTCGGCCCCGGAGCCGGGAGGGCGCGCGCGTCACCTGGATGCGCTACCCGTTCATCTTGCACGACGACCTCGACCGCACCGCGATCCAGCGGGAGCTCGAGTCACGCGGAATCGCGACGCTGATGGTGTGGACCGGCAACGTCGTGCGCCAGCCCGGCTTCGCCGGCATCGAGCGACGCGAGCCCGGGAGCGGCTTCCCCAACGCCGACCGGATCATGGACCGCGCCTTGTCGGTCCCGACGCACCACGCGCTCGGCAGCGACGATGTCGGCTACATGATCGAGGCCCTCACCGAGGTGCTGGGCCCGGCCTGAGCCAGTCGGGTTGGTCGACGTCGAAGTGATCGCGCACCACCAGTTCGGCGGTCTGGAGCGCGCCCTCGACCCAGCCCTGGTCGTCCGAGTAGGCCTCGCCGCACACGTAGAGGGGCAGGTCCGGTCGGCGCGCGCGTACCCGGGGAATCACCTCCCACGAACGCGCGCCGACCCGCCAGCGGTGTGACGCGCCACCGAACGGTGGCGGCCGCCAGTCCATGAGCGTCATCCACTCCGGTTCCGGGACCGCGAGGTCGTGCAGCTCGGCGAGTTGGCGCGACAGCTCGCCGACCATCGCCGGCGGCGGGGTCACCGGGTGCGCCTTGTCGGGCCGGTCGGGGAGGTAGCGGTCCCAGAACTCGATGGCGGCGGGCGTGCTGTACCCGACCATCAGCAGCCCACCGTCGAAGTAGAAGCAGCTCTGGACAGGGAGGTCGGTTGACGAGCGCCCGTGGTGTATGCCGAGCTGCTCCCACCACGGTTCGGCGTACGCCAGAAAACAGTGGAACAGCGGGACCGCGGTCACCGCGTCGAGGTCGCGCGCCAGCCCCTCGTCACCGGCGAGCGGGCTCCGCGCGATCAACTCGCGCAGGGCGATGTGCGGAAGCGCAAGAACCACCGCCCGCGCGCTGACGTCGGCCGCGCCGTCGACGTGCAAGACGAAAGTGGTTTCGGCCTCGACACTGGTGACGCGCCGACCGGACGAGATCGACGCACCCGCGTCCGCGGCGGCGCGCGCGAGTGCCCGCGCCAAGGACTCGTACCCGTCGCGCAGCCGCTCGTACCGGACGCCTTGGCGCCAGCCCGCCGACAGATCGGCGAACGCGTCGGCCGCGTTCCAGTTCTGGAACTGCGGCCGGAAGGCACCGGCGTCCTCGAGGAGCGCGAACGCGTCCTCGCTGACGAGCGCGCGCAGCACATCCCACAAGCCGAGGTCGGTGAGCGGCCGGCCGGCGTACCGGAGGTGCGGTTTGGCGGCCGCCCAGCCGGCAGCGTCGAGGGTCGCGGCATCGGGGACCACTGCCGCCACCGCGGCGGCCAGGATCTGCTCGGGGGTACGGCCCCGCTCGGCCGGCCCGAGCCGGTAGGGGACCACGCCGCGCTCGCTCCACTGGTCGCCGCGGAAGCGGCGCCCCCGGAGGTACAGGAGGTCGGCGGGATCTCCGCCGGCCAGCGGCTCGCGCGCCAGCTCGAGCCGATCCGCGACGCCGGTGACGAGCGCGTCGGTGCTGCGCACCGCGATTCCGCCCAGTTCGGCCGGGACGTCAGACCCGTCCGGCGTCACCGTGTAGAGCCGGCCCCCGACCCGGTCGCCGGCCTCGAGCA
>JBOGFL010000592.1:0-4347 GCA_050743285.1 Acidimicrobiia bacterium | reverse complement strand
GTATCCCATGGCAAGCCCCTCGACGCGAAGCGCGGCGAATTCGTCGGGTGTGTAGTAACGGTCCATCGGCAGGTGATCGCGGGACGGACGCAGGTACTGGCCCAGCGTGAGGATGTCGACGCCGACGTTGCGGAGGTCGGCAATCGCGGCGCGCACCTCGTCGTCACGCTCGCCCATTCCGAGGATCAGACCCGATTTCGTGGTGAGTCCGGCGCGCTTGGCACGGGCAAGTACGCCGAGCGAGCGCGCGTAGCCGGCCGATGGGCGTGCACTGCGTTGGAGTCGGGCGACGGTTTCGAGGTTGTGGTTCAGCACGTCCGGGTGGGCATCGAAGATGGCCTCCAACGCGTCGGCGTCGCCCTTGCAGTCGGGGATCAGAACCTCGACCGCGGTCCGCGGTGTGCGGGCCCGGATCGCACGGATCGTCGCCGCGAAGATCGCGGCGCCACCGTCCGATACGTCGTCGCGGGCGACGCTCGTGATCACCGCGTGCGCGAGTCCGAGCCGGGCCACTGCCTCGGCGACGCGCGCGGGCTCCTCGGCGTCGAGTGCAAGCGGCTTGCGGGTGTCGACGAGGCAGAAGCCGCAGGCGCGGGTGCACCGGTCGCCCAGGATCATGAACGTTGCCGTGCGGTCGGCCCAGCACTCGTAGATGTTCGGGCAGCCCGCTTCCTCGCACACGGTGTGGAGGTCGAGCCCATGCACCAGGCGCTTCAGCTCTCTGTACTCGCCGCCCAGGTTGGCCCGCACCTTCATCCACCGTGGGCGCCGGAAGTTCACCGGCTCCCCACCGGTTCCCCTGCTTCGGTGCGCGGTCACGTGCTGCGCGTCGACGGGCTCACCGTCGAAGCGCGCAACGAAGCGGGCCGTCAGCCGGTCGACCATTGCTTCCATGGGCGGCGCGGTTCCGAGGAGGCGCGCCAGCGACGTCACGCCTCGGTCGGCGATGCCGCACGGCACGATGTTGTCGAACATGGAAAGGTCGGGATCGACATTGAGGGCGAAGCCGTGGCGGGTGCGGCCGCGAGCGACGCGGATACCGATGGCGGCGATCTTCTCGTCACCCACCCAAACGCCGGTGTAGCGATCGGCCCGGGTGGCGGCGATGCCGAAGTCGCCCAGCGCGTCGATCAGCACGCCCTCGAGGGTGCGCACGTAGGCGACGACGTCGCGCATGCCCGCCCGGCCCTCGGGCAGCGTGACGATCGGGTAGCCGACGAGTTGGCCGGGGCCGTGGTACGTGACATCGCCGCCGCGGTCGGAGTGCACGAGCTCGGCACCGACGGACCCCGGCGGCACCAGCACGTGTTCGGGGGTCGCGCGGGTCCCGAACGTGTAGACGTGCGGATGCTCGAGCAGCAGCAGGTAGTCGTCGGCTGCGTGCTCGTGCAGCGCGCGCTGAAGGTCGTCGGCCTCACGGTAGGGAACCCGGCCCAGCCACCGAACCCGCAGACTGCTCACGCCAGCTCCGCGGCCCAGTCGCGTGTCTCGAGATCCTCTTTCAGGGCCCGCAGGAAAGACGAGGCGTAGGCGCCGTCCAACGCCCGGTGGTCCCAGGTGAGGGCCAAGATCCCGGTGTGGTGGACGGCGATCGTGTCCTCGCCGTCGGGGCCCTCGACGACCACTGGCCGCTTGGCGATGCCATCGGTCGACAGGATCGCCACCTGGGGCTGGTTGATGATCGGCAACGTCATGTAGCTGCCGAACGGCCCCGGGTTGGTGATCGTGAACGTGCCTCCGAGGACGTCGTCGGGCGAGAGCTGTTTGCTGCGGGCCCGCTGGGCGAGGTCGCGGACCTCGCGGGCGATAAGCCGCAGCCGCTTCCCGTCGGCATCACGTATGACCGGCGCCACCAGGCCACGGAAGTCGAGGTCGACCGCGATCCCGAGATGCACGTCACCGTGAACAACGAGGCTCTCGCCGTCGACGCTCGCGTTGACGTTGGGGAAGTCGTCGATGGTGTCGCACACGGCGCGCACGATGAACGGGAGATACGTGAGCGTGAATCCCTCACGCGCCTTCCACTCGGCGCCTTCGGCGTCCCGCACCCGTTGCACCCGCTCGTAGTCGACTTCCACCGACGTGTACACGTGTGCGCTCGTCTGCTTCGACCGCACCATGTGCTCGGCCGTCAGCCGGCGAATGTTGTCGAAGGGAATTGCCTGATCGCCCGGCGCGGGCTTCGGCGTCGGAGCCGGAGTACGCACCGCAGCAGCCGGCGTTGCCCGGGGTGCAGCGGGCTGGGCGCGGGCGGCGTCGAGCACGTCCTTGCGAGTGACCCGCCCACCCTTGCCGGTGCCCGCGATCGCCGAAGCATCCAGTCCGTGCTCCCGCACCAACCGCCGCACAACCGGCGACATCACGACCCCCGCGCCCCCACCGTCCCCCCCTGCATCACCCCGGGGTGCCCCCGCGGCAGCAACCGGCTGGGTCTCCGGCGCCGGAGGGGTCACGAGCTCGGGCTCAGGTTCCGGAGCCGGCGGTGGAGCAGTTGCGGGCTCGGCTTCCGTTGCCGGGGGGGCGGCGGCGTCCGGTGGCGCCGAGGACGACTCGGGCCCGTCCCCGGAGTCCGAGGCGGCATCCGCGGCCGCCGCCGCGCCGGACCCAGGCGCGTCGCCCGCCGGCTTCTCCGAAAGAACCGCGAGACGGGTCCCGACGTTCACCGTGTCGCCTTCGGGAACGATGATCTCGGAGAGGTAGCCGGCCGCGGGTGCGGGGACCTCGGAGTCGACCTTGTCGGTCGACACCTCGAAGAGCGGCTCGTCGGCCTCGACCTTGTCGCCGATCTGCTTGAGCCAGCGCGTGATGGTTCCTTCGGTGACGGTCTCGCCCAGTTGCGGCATGGTCACGTCCACGCGCGGAACCCTTCGTCAGTGGAGCTTGCGCCCGGTGAGGGCGAGCGCGGCTTCGCCCATCGCCTCGGAGAGCGTCGGGTGCGGATGGATGAGCGCGCCGACCTCGGCCGGGCTCGCCTCCCAGTTGACTGCGAGGTAGCCCTCGGCGAGCAGCTCGGTCGCCCACGGGCCGACCACGTGCACCCCGAGAACGGCGCCGTCGCGTTCGGCGACGATTTTCACCAGACCGTCGGTCTCGCCCATGATCTGGGCGCGGCTGTTGCCGCCGAACCGCTGCGTCGAGGTGACGACATCGTGCCCACGCTCCTTGGCTTCGGCCTCGGTGATGCCGCTGAAGGCGACTTCGGGATGGCAGTAGATGCCCCACGGCACCTTCTCGTAGTCGACCGGCACCGCGGGCTCGCCGAGGATCGTCATGATGGCCACGATCGCTTCAGCGAACCCGACATGAGCGAGTTGCGGACCCGGTGTCACGTCACCGACGGCGAAGACGCCGGCGACGTTGGTGCGCATCAACTCGTCGACCCGCACCTGGCCGCCTTCGGTGAGATCGATGCCGGTGCCGGCGATCGCCTCGGAGCGCGCGACGCGCCCGATGCTCACGATCACGCGATCGGCAGGGAGCTTCTGGGCGCCGTCCTTGTCCTCGTAGGCGACGTCGGGACGTCCGTTGGCCTCGACGCCGGTCACGGTCACACCCGTCCGGACCGTGACGCCACGCTTGCCGAGCGCCCGCGAAACCACCTGCGCGGCGGCCTTGTCGACGCCTGGGAGCAGCGAGGGCAGGGCCTCGAGCAGCGTGACGTTGCTGCCGACGTCGACGAGGTACGAAGCGAACTCGCACCCGATGGCTCCGCCGCCGATGATCACGACCTCCCCCGGAACCTCGTCGAGCAGGAGGACATGGTCGGAGTGCAAGACCCGCTCGCCGTCGAAGTCGATACCCGGCAACGGGCGAGGCACCGAGCCGGTGGCGACGATCAGCGCGTCCCCCTCGACGTCGAGGTCGCCGACCCGCACCCGGTGCGCGGCAGCGTCGGTGATGGCACCGGTTCCCGTCAAGATCTCCACCTTGCGCCCGCGGAGCAGGGTCTCGGTGCCCTTGGCGAGGTTGTCGACCACCGCCTGCTTGCGCCGCTGGGTGACGGCGAGATCGAGGCTCGGCGTGCCTGCGGTGACGCCGAAGTCGCCCGCGCCCGAGACGGTACGGAGGACTTCGGCCGTCTGGAGCAGCTCCTTGGCCGGGATGCAGCCGCGGTGGAGGCAGGTGCCACCGACTTTATCGCGCTCGATGAGCGCTGCCGTGAGGCCAAGCTGTGTCGCACGTATGGCGGCGGTGTACCCCCCGTTCCCACCCCCGATGACTACGAGATCGAACTCGTCCACTACCTGCCTTACACTAGCTGCCTAAAAAGCGATATCACTAACTTCAATTGTAGAAATCCGCATCGCCTATTCACATTATCCCAGCGCCCTCGGAAGGCGTCAACGC
>JBOGFL010000591.1:0-2390 GCA_050743285.1 Acidimicrobiia bacterium | reverse complement strand
CCCGAAGGCACCCATGCCGAGCCCGCCCACATTCCACTCCAGCGTCTCGTCGCGCTCGATCTTCGTTACGGTGTTGAGCACCTGGTACTTGCCGAGGGGAAGGTCGCCGAGCGGTTCACGGTCCATGTTCATCTCGAAACTGTCGCCGACGCTCACGAGCGGTTTCGCGTCGGGCGCGGACTGAAGCATGCCGGAGCCGTCGATCGCCACGTGCATGTTCGGATCGGTGATCACGGCGAAGATGTCGTCCGGCGCCGCGGTGATCGTGCAGCGAACGGAAACACGGTTCTCGTCGGTCATGCGGGCAGCGTAGCCACGGAGGGAGAAGAGACAAGAGCGAGAGTTCGCTGAGCGGAGCTGTGGTCGTGGGGATCGGCCGCACACCGTTCGTGAGGAAGTCGGGTCGCTCCAAGATTGGGCGAGGACTCACGCGCGGCAGGATGGTGGTGGTGGAGTCGTTGCCGATGCCACGGGATCTTCTTGCTGCATCGAGATCGGACGAGGACGGCGCGCGACGCGCATGGGTGGCGAAGTTGCCCACGACAGTGAGGCATCTTGAGGAGTACTGGTCGCTGGAGCTAGGGGATCCGTTCCAACCCGGCGGTCTCGCATCCTGGGTCGCGCCAGTCAGGAATGCTGGCAATGCTGATCTGGTGTTGAAAGTCGCGTGGCGACACACGGAGGCCTCGAACGAAGCTGACGCATTGCGCTTGTGGGCAGGGCAGGGCGCGGTCCGTCTCTACGCGAGCAAGGAGCTCGAGGACACGATCGCACTACTGGTCGAGCGCTGTGTCCCCGGGACGAGCCTGGCGTCGTCGCGGCCCGAGGCTGAGCAGGACAGCGTCATCGCTTCAATGCTGTTGCGGCTGTGGCGCGAAGAAGTGCCCGACGGGCAGTTTCGACCGTTGCAGCAGATGTGCGACGAGTGGGCAGACGAGTTCGAGGTGAAGGCCGCGGCCCAGCCGGCAAAGGTCGACCCGGGTCTGTCACGCGAAGGAATCAGGCTGTTTCGGACTCTGCCGGCCACGGCCGAGCGGACCGTGCTGCTATGCACCGACCTTCACGCCGGCAACGTTCTCTCGGCGAAGCGGGAGCCGTGGCTGGCGATCGACCCCAAGCCGTACGTCGGCGACCCAACGTACGACGCGCTTCAGCATCTCCTGAACTGCGATGAGCGATTGCGCGCCAACCCCCACGACCTCGCTCGACGCATGGCCGACATGCTTGGCGTTGAATACGAGCGCCTTCTCCTTTGGTTGTTCGCCCGCTGCGTGCAGGAGTCTGTCGACTGGCCCACCCTCGAAGACGTCGCCCGCCGGGTCGCGCCCGCGTAAGTCGATTTCGGCGCCAAAGACGGGAGACCAATGTCGTTTGCCCGTAATACGCGTTGGGAAGGGGGTGGTCGTACGAAGCGAGGAGATGGGAACATCCATGTTCGAGTCGAGGCGCAAGATCGTTGCGGCGGCGCCCGGCGAGGCGGTCTGGCGAAGTGAGCGAGCTTGTCCAGCATCTCGTCGTCGGCGCCGTTCACGAACAGCTCGAGCGCGTGACCGGTGCCCCATTGGTCGGGAACGAGCTGGCTGAGGGTGTCCGCGAGTTGCGGCTCGACACCGATCTCGTAGTCGTTGGCGCGCAAAATCGCCACGAAGCCTCTCCCACGTAGATCTGCCAGGCGTCGGGAACTCCCTCACAAACCTGGAGACCGAGGCCCTCCCGAAGAAAGCCTAAAGCTGGCGACTGCTTCTCGTGTAACCATGGTTGCATTACAGGCGTGATCGTCGTATGTTCGGGCCGTGGCCGGCCATCTGGACTGGGTACTCCTGGCGTACCGGCTGCCGCGGGAGCCGTCGACGCCGCGGATCACGGTGTGGCGCAAGCTCAAACGACTCGGGGTTGCCCAACTGGTGGACGGCCTCGTGGCGTTGCCACTCGATGCGCGCACCAAGGAGCAGTTCGAGTGGCTGGGCGACGAAATCGTCGAGGCCGGCGGCGAGGCCACCATCTGGACCGCGCGGCTCAGCTCCGTGCGCCAGGAGCGCGAGCTCGCCGAGCGCATGGCCGACGCGGTCGCAGCCGAGTACCGGGCGGTCGCCGACGCCGCCGCGGAGGTCGCCGGCGCGCCGGCATCGACACGACGCCGGACGCTGGCGCGATTACGGCGCGCATTGCGGCGCGTCGGTCAGCGCGACTACTTCCCACCGCCGGAACGCGAGACCGCGCGGGCGGCCGTCGACGCGTGGGCCGACCTGGTGGAGACCGACGCGTGAGGTGGGCGACGCGCACCGGTTGTCATGTCGACCGGGCCGCGTGCGCGTGGCTGATCCGTCGATTTGTTGATGCTGCTGCCACGTTCGTGTTCGTCGATGATCCTGACGAGGTACCTGCAGATG
>JBOGFL010000590.1:0-3597 GCA_050743285.1 Acidimicrobiia bacterium | reverse complement strand
CGTCGACACCGGAGGGCGAGGTCACAAGCTGGGCCGACCGCATCGCCTACGTCTGCCACGACTTCGAAGACGCGCTGCGGGCCGGGATCCTCGTGCCGGGCGACCTCCCGGTCGGGGTCGCCGACGTCGCCGGGGTCCGGCGCTCGGAGCAGGTCGAGACGTTCGTGCTGGCGGTGCTCGACGCGGTCGACCACACCGGGCACGTGGGGATGACCGAACCGGCCGCCTCGGCGCTGGCCGCGTTCCGGGCGTACAACTTCGAGCACATCTACCTACGGCCCGTGGCGCGCCGACAGGCCGACCGGGTCGTGCGCCTGCTGCGGGGCCTCGTCGACCACTACACCGACGTGCCCTGCCGCATCCCCGCCGTCGCCGGCGGTGAGATCGAGGCACCCGTGGCCGGCTCGCCCGAAGCGGCGGCCGCCGCGGTCCAGTACGTGAGCGGCATGACCGACCGCTTCGCCCTCGGCCTCGGCGTCGAGATGCTCGGCTGGCGGCCAGACGAGCTTCCCCGCGGGGTGTGAACCGGCGCGCCGGAGCGGCGCGCCGCCTACGGCCCGACCAGCCCTAGTCTGAGCCCGAGATGGCAATCCTCGACGAGGACATCGCCCGGGTCCGGGAGGCAACTGACATCGTGGCGCTGATCGGTGAGCAGGTCGCGCTCAAACGGGTCGGGCAGCGCTTTCAGGGTTTGTGTCCCTTCCACGCCGAGAAGACGCCCTCGTTCTCGGTGAATCCCGACCTGAGTTTGTACTATTGCTTCGGCTGTCAGGCCCGCGGCGACGCGATCACGTTCGTGCGCGAGACCGAACATCTCGACTTCGTCGATGCGGTCGAGCGGCTCGCCGCGAAGGCGAACATCACCTTGCGTCACGACGACGGCGCCGCGGGCAAGGACCGCAAGCGCCGGGCGCGGCTCATCGAAGCGGTCAGCGCCGCGATCGAGTACTACCACCGGCGCCTGCTCGAGGCCCCCGACGCCGGCCCCGCGCGCGGCTATCTGCGCAGCCGCGGGTTCGACGGCGACGCCGCCCGTCGGTTCTCGTTGGGATGGGCCCCCGAAGACTGGGACGCGCTCAGCGGTGAGCTCCAACGGCGCGGCTTCGCTCGCGACGACGTCAAGAACGCCGGACTCGCGTTCGTCAACCGCGCCAACCGACTTCAAGACCAGTTCCGGGCCCGGCTCCTGTTTCCGATCTTCGACGCCAAGGGCGACGCGGTCGGGTTCGGCGGCCGGGCGTTGGGTGACGAAGGCCCGAAGTACAAGAACTCGCCCGACTCGTCGATCTACCAGAAGAGCCGGCTGCTGTACGGCCTCAACTGGGCCAAGGGCGAGATCGTCGCCCGGCAGGAAGTCGTGATCTGCGAGGGCTACACGGACGTGATGGCGTGTCACCTCGATGGCGTGCCCACCGCGGTCGCGACGTGCGGCACCGCACTCGCCGACGACCATTTTCAGATTCTCAAGAACCTGGCGCGCAAGATCGTGCTCGCCTATGACGCCGACGCCGCTGGCCAGGCTGCGGCCGCGCGCGCCTTTCAATGGGAACAGCATTTCGAGGTCGAATTCCGCGTGGCCGACCTCCCGCGCGGGGGAGACCCAGCCGACGTCTGGCTGCACGATCCGGCCGCGCTGGAACGGGCCGTCAGCGCCGCGACACCGTTCCTTCAGTTCCGGCTCGACCGCGTGCTCGCCGGCGCCGACACGACGACGCCCGAAGGCCGTGCCCGCGCCGCCGAGGCGGTGGTGCCGCTGCTCCGCGAGCACCCGAGCGAGTTGGTACGGGAGGGCTACATCCAGAGGGTCGCCGGTTCGCTCGGTGTCGACCACGCGTGGTTCAAGGAGGCGATCGGGCGCCGCCGGGACCCGTCGCGGCCCGAGGGCACCGCCCCGACCCGGCGGGACCTCAGTGTCGATCGGCGGGAGGCCGACGTCCTGCGGTGGGCGATCCACGAACCGGAGCTTGTCGTCGACTGGATCGAGGCGCCGCTGTTCGGCGATCCGGCCACCCGAGCGGCGTTCGAGCTGCTTGCGGAGTCAGCGACGTTCCACGACGCGCTCGAGAGCAGCGAGGGTGCGGTGCGCGACCTCCTCGAACGGCTCGCGGTCGAGGAGCCGCGGCTGGACGCCGAGCCGGAGACAATACGACGGCGGTTACTCGTCAACATGGCCGAGCCGGCGGGCGAGCGTTTGGAGAAGAAGCTCTTGGAGGCAGGTGACGATCGCACCAGCGATGTCGCGCGACTGCTGTCGGACATCGCGGGCGACCGCGACGGCGATCATGCGCAAGATGCGGCGACGCGGTTGGTACAGTTGGTCGTCGACGACGCGAGTGTCGCGGTCGCAACAGCGAGGGGATCAAGTGGGGGAGTCCACGAACTCGACGAGTGACGGCGACGCGACCATGGCGCCGCTCCCCACGACGTCGGGGCCGCGTGACGGGCTGGAGGTCCTCATCGCGCGAATCACGAAGTCGGAGCAGGGCTTCGTCACGTCCGGCGAGATCTTCGCCGCGCTGCCGAACCTGGAGCCCGAAACCGCGGAGCTGGCGGCGATCTTCGACGAGATCCGCGGCCGCGGGATCGAAGTCGTCGACGAGATCCACGACGAGCTCGCCCGTGAAGACCAGGCTCGCGTGGGCGGCGCGCCCGACCGTTCGGGGCACCGTCACCGGGGTCCTGCCGGGCCGGGGTCGGTCCGTCCCGGCGCGATGACCGCAGCTGTGCCCGAGCCCCCGGCCCCGCGCCGCGGCCAGCTCGACAAGCTGGCCGACGAGGGCATGAAGTCGGCCCGCTCGGGGGAAATCGGGACGTTCGATCCCGTCCGCATGTATCTCAAGGAGATCGGCAAGGTTCCGCTGCTCAGCGCCGAAGAAGAGGTCACGCTGGCCAAGCGGATCGAAGCGGGGCTGCGCGCCCGGGAGCTTCTCGAAACGGGCGGGCTGAGCGACGAGGAGCGGGCCAGCTTCGAAGCGGTGCAGGTCGACGGCGGGCTGGCGAAGCACCACCTCACCGAGGCCAACCTGCGGCTGGTGGTGTCGATCGCCAAGCGGTACGTAGGCCGGGGGATGGCGTTGCTCGACCTCGTGCAGGAGGGGAACCTCGGGCTCATCCGGGCGGTCGAGAAGTTCGACTACACGAAGGGCTTCAAGTTCTCGACCTATGCGACGTGGTGGATCCGCCAGGCCATCACCCGGGCCATCGCCGACCAGGCCCGCACCATCCGCATCCCGGTGCACATGGTCGAGACGATGCACAAGGTCCAGCGAGTCCAACGGTCCCTGCTCCAGGAGCTGGGTCATGAGCCGTCGGTCGACGAGATCGCAGAAAAAGTCGAGATGACTCCCGACCGGGTGCGCGAGATCCAGCGCATCTCGCAGGAGCCGGTGTCACTCGAGAGCCCGGTGGGGGAGGAGGACGACAGCTCGCTCGGCGACTTCGTCGAGGACCATGCCGCGCCCTCGCCGGTCGACGCCGCGTCGCGCGCCGGCCTCACTTCCGATATTCTCGAGGCGCTGGAGGAGTTGAACGACCGCGAGCGCGAAGTCGTGCGGCTCCGGTTCGGCCTCGAGGACGGCCAAGTGCGGACGCTGGAAG
>JBOGFL010000589.1:0-2805 GCA_050743285.1 Acidimicrobiia bacterium | reverse complement strand
CAACGTGCCCGCCATGCAGCAGGCCGCCGACCTCGATGTCGCGCCGTACCTGTGGGCGTTCACCGGCATCCCGTCGGACCTCGGTGACCTCGACGCCTTCGACGACAACACGCTGATCTTCAGCCAGTTCTCCCTGACCGTCGGCGAGGGTGCGACGATCCCCGCGCTCGACGAGGGCGAGGCGAAGCTCGACGAGGCGCTGGGCGACGATCTGATCCTTCCCGAGATCACGATCGTGGCCTACAACTTCACGCAGTTGCTGGCCCAGGGCATCGAGAAGGCGCAGTCCACCGACGACCCGGTCGCCGTCGCCGAGGCGATGGAAGGACTCCGGTACAACGGACCCTTCGGGAAGTCGCGGATCGACCCGATGCACTTCCAGGACCATCAGACCGGTCAGATCGTGTACCAGGACGGCGAGACGACGGTCTACGTCTACGGCTCCATGACCGACGTCGACCCATCCGAAGAGATCGTGATCGAGTAGGGCACGCCGAATGGCCAACCGCCGTCAGGCGCCGGGGTTCGGGCGTGCGGCCAAGTGGGCGGGCGGCTGCGCCGCGCTCGCCCTGCCGTTCCTCGTCGTGCCCGGCAGTCCCGACATCGGGCCGCAACTGGCGTGGTCAGCCGACCAGACGTCGACGAGCCTGGCCACGTACGCGCTCATCTACGGGATCGTGGCGCTCGCGTTCGGGACCCTGCTTCGGATGTCGGGCCTGCCGTCGGTCGCGCACGGCGCGCTGTGGGGCGTCGGCGCGTACACGGCCGGCGCGCTCACGGTGCACTGGGGTTGGACCTTCCTCGCCACGCTGGGAGCTGCCGTCCTCGTCCCCGCGGTCGTGGCTGCCATTATCGGGATCCCCGCCTTCCGCACGTCCGGGCTCGCGTTCCTGGTGATCACGATCGTCCTCGGCGAGTTCATCGTGCTGTTGTTCACCAACCTCGACTCCGTGACCGGCGGTCCGCGCGGCCTCGTCATCGTCGGGCGAGACCTCACCGTCGGTCCGTTTGACCTTGCCGAGCTCCGCGATCGCTACTACGTCACCGCGATCTTCCTGGCCATCGCTGTGATCGTGTGCCTCTTGGTCGTCCGGTCCCGGTTCGGTCGCCGGCTCGAGATGATCCGCGACAACGAGCCCCTCGCCCGTTCGCTCGGCCTGGATCCCCGCATCTACAAGCTCGGCATCTTCACGCTCACCGCCGGCCTGGCGGGCGCCGCCGGCCAGCTCTACCTCTACCAGCAGCAGGCGCTCGAGCCCGAGCTGTTCAACGTGTACGCGTTCATCCCGCTGATCCTGGCCGCGGTGCTCGGCGGCGTGAACTCCCTGGCCGGCCCGGTGATCGGCGCCTACATCGTGGCGTACCTGCCCACGTGGTTCGGCCGTTCGGGTCTCGACGACCCGAACACGCAGACGCTGGTGTACGGCGTGTTGCTGATCGTCGTGATCACCGTTGCACCGACTGGGCTTACCGGACTCGCCACGCTGATTCGCCGCCGTGCCGCGGCTCGCACGCCGGTTGCCGCGGCGCGGCGCGAGGTCCCGGTGCTCGCTACGGTCGACGGCAACGGGCAGGGCGGTCCCCTCCTCGAGGTCAGCGACCTCACGAAGCAGTTCGATGCCGTCCGCGCCCTCGACGGGGTGAACCTCGCGATCAAACGCGGGGAGATCCTCGGCGTGATCGGGCCCAACGGATCTGGCAAGACGACGCTGTTCAACTGCGTATCCGGATTCGTGAGCCGGCGAGGCGTCGTTCGATGGCAGGGCCGGGAGCTCCGGATGTGCGCGCCGCACCGCCTGGCGCGTCGAGGTCTCGTCCGGACGTTCCAGCAACCGGACGCGTTCCGGTCGATGTCACCGCGCCAGGCATGCGCGCAGGTGCTTGCCATCCGGCGCGACGAGGGGGCGAACCCCAACATTCCCCGAGCCGTCGATGGTCTGCTGGCCCTGTGCGGGCTCAGCGACACCGCGGACACCGCGGTGGACGCGCTCAGCTACGGGCAACTCCGCATGCTCGACATCGCTCTCGCAGTCGCGGCCCGTCCGACGCTGCTCTTGCTCGATGAACCGGCAGCGGGCCTCAACGACCGTGAGGGCGCGGAGCTGCGCGACCTGTTGCGATCGGTGCACGCCACCGGGGTGACCCTGGCCGTCGTCGACCACGACATGAAGTTCCTGCTGCCGCTCTGCGACCGCATCGTCGTGCTCGACGCGGGACGGGTGGTGGCCGAGGGCAGCCCCGAAGAGATCACGAAAGACCGCAGTGTGATCGCGGCGTATCTCGGAGAGCGGTTCACCCCCGTCGCCGATCTCGGGGTGGAGTAGTGGTGTGATGTCGCGCGCCCGCCTCGATCCCGATGCCCGGCCCGACCTCGTCGTCGATTCGCTGGAGGCCGGGTACGGCCAGATCCGGGTTCTCCGCGGCATCAGCCTGCGAGTTGCGGCGGGTGAGCGGGTCGCGCTCATCGGTGCCAACGGGGCCGGCAAGACGACGTTGCTGCGTTGCATCGCCGGCCTGCTGCGGGCCGGTGCGGGCACCGTGACCTTCGGTGAGGTCAACCTCCAGCGCGTCCCCGCCCACCGGCTCGTGCGGCTCGGCGTCGTGCTGGTGCCCGAGGGCCGCCAGGTTTTCACTCGCCAGAGCGTGCACGCCAACCTGATGCTCGGCGCCCGCACCCGTCGTGACCGCCTCGAGGTCGCCGAGCACCTCGATCGGGTGTTCGAGGTTTTTCCGGTCCTGCGCGCGCGATCCGGCAGTCGAGCGGGCGAACTGTCCGGCGGGCAGCAACAGATGCTCGCCCTGGGG
>JBOGFL010000588.1:0-2715 GCA_050743285.1 Acidimicrobiia bacterium | reverse complement strand
GGGTACGACAACGTGACTGACGTCGCGATCGGCAAGATCATCAGGCTCGTGATCGACGCTCCCGACGAGGACGCGGCCCGCAGCCAGGTCGACGAGATGTGCCGCCGGCTGCTCGCCAATCCGGTGATCGAGCATTACGAGATCCACGTTGCGGAGCTCGTTCGATGACCACGCGCGTCGGAATCGTCGTGTTCCCGGGCACGAACTGCGAGCAGGACGTCGCCTGGGCGGTCGAGCAGCTCGGCGGATCGGCGGAACAACTGTGGCACGCCGAGCGCGACCTGCACGCGGTCGACGCGGTGGTTGTCCCCGGCGGGTTCGCGCACGGCGACTATCTGCGCACCGGCGCCATCGCCCGCTTCTCGCCGGTGATGGAAGCGGTTGCAGAGTTCGCCGCCGCCGGCGGACCGGTGGTCGGAATCTGCAACGGGTTCCAGGTGCTGTGCGAGGCTGGCCTGCTGCCCGGCGCGCTCCAGAGGAACACCGGGCTGAAGTTCCTGTGCCAGGACGTCGAGTGCCGCGTCGACAGCACCCGCTCCGTTCTCACATCAGAGACCACGGTGGGCCAGATACTGCGGCTGCCGATCAACCATTTCGAGGGGAACTACGTCTGCGACCAGGCGACATTGGCGCGCCTGCGCGCCGACGAGCGCGTCGTGCTGCGCTACGTCGAGAACCCCAACGGCAGCCTCGACGACATCGCGGGCATCGCCAGCGAAGGCGGCAACGTTGTCGGCCTGATGCCGCACCCGGAGCGCGCGTCCGACGTGATGCTCGGCTCCGACGACGGCGCGATTCTGCTACGCGGGCTCGTCGGCGTTCGCGCGTCGGCGCTCAGCCGCCCCGCGTGATCCTGGCCCGGCCGAGGACGTCGCTGGGAACGCCGACCTCCCGCCAGGCGGAGTAGCTGATTCCCTTGCGCTCGCTGTAGCCCTTCGCCACCTTCACGAAATCGGCCTCGAGGCCCGTCATGTCGGAGGCACCACCCTCGCGGTCGAGTTCGGATTGGAGATCGCGGCGCTCCTGCACCATCTGCAGCCGCTGCAATGCGTCGACGGAGGAGAGCTTCGCTGCGATGGTGGCCAGGCGCTTCTTGATCGAGTCGCTCGTGCGCTTGCGGCCGCGGCGCGGCTTGTGCTGCTCGAGCGCCTCCAGGTACCGACGCACCGCTCGTCCCTCGTTCCGACCGGCGGCGAGCGCAGCCTTGTGTTCCGCGGACATGGGTGGTTGTCGTCGATTTGCGGCCATGAAGAGAGATGGTAATTCGCGCTGAGCGCGGTCACTACATTCGGGTGAGTGGAACCGTTGCACCGCCGGCTCGGGCTTACCGATGACGAGTACGAGCGGATCGTCGAGTTGCTGGGCCGTGCGCCCAACGACGCCGAGCTCGCGATGTACGGCGTGATGTGGTCGGAGCACTGCTCGTACAAGTCGTCGCGGGTCCATCTCCGCCGCTTGCCGACGGGGGCGCCGTGGGTGCTCGTCGGACCGGGTGAGGGCGCAGGCGTCATCGACGCCGGCGACGGGCTCGCGGTCGCGGTTCGCATCGAGAGCCACAACCACCCGTCGGCGGTCGAGCCCTACCAAGGCGCCGCCACCGGCGTCGGCGGCATCATTCGCGACGTGTTCTCGATGGGGGCGCGGCCGATCGCCTGCATGGACTCGCTCCGGTTCGGCCCCCTCGAGGATGCCCGCACGCGCTACCTGTTCGAAGGCGTCGTCGCCGGGATCAGCGGCTACGGCAACGCGGTAGGCGTACCGACCGTCGGGGGCGAGGTCGTCTTCGATGACTGCTACCGCGACAACCCCCTCGTCAACGTGTTCTGCCTCGGCGTGCTCCCGGTCGACCGGCTGGTGCTGGCGCGGGCCGAGGGCGCCGGCAACCTCGCGGTGCTGCTCGGTGCGTCGACGGGGCGGGACGGCATCGGAGGCGCGAGCGTGCTGGCGTCGGCGGGCTTCGCCGCCGGTGACGAGGAGAAGCGGCCCTCGGTGCAGGTGGGAGACCCCTTCGAGGAGAAGAAGCTCATCGAGGCGTGCCTGGCCCTGCTCGACGCCGGCCTGGCCGTCGGTGTGCAGGATCTCGGCGCGGCCGGCCTGTCGTGCGCGGCGTCGGAGACCGCGGCCAAGGCGGGCGCGGGCATGGACGTCGACTTGGCGCGCGTCCACCGCCGCGACCCGAACATGACCCCCGCCGAGGTGCTCACATCCGAGAGCCAAGAGCGGATGCTCGCGATCGTGCGTCCCGACGACGTGGACGAGGTGCTCGCGCTGTGCGAGCGCTGGGAGATCCGGGCCGCGGTGGTCGGCCGCGTGACCGACTCCGGCCGGTTCCGCGTGTTCGACGGGCTCTTCGACGACGGCAACGCCGGGATGCCGGTGGCCGACGTGCCGGTGGCGAGCCTCGGCGACGGTCCGCTCTACGAGCGCCCGCTGGCACCGGCGTCGTCCCCGCCCGCGCTTCGGTCGGTGCCCGACGTGGCCGACCTCGGCCCCGACCTGCTCGGGTTGCTCGCGCGCCCGAACATCGCCGACAAGTCGTGGGTTTGGCGCCAGTACGACCACCAGTTGTTCCTCAACACCGTGATCGGTCCGGGCGGGGACGCGACAGTGCTACGAATCAAGGAGACCAGTCGGGCGCTGGCATTGAGCACCGACGGCAAGGCGCGTTTCTGCCGCCTCGACCCGCGCACCGGCGCGCGGCTCGCGGTGTTGGAG
>JBOGFL010000587.1:0-3795 GCA_050743285.1 Acidimicrobiia bacterium | reverse complement strand
GAACGCGGTGGGCCTCGATGTCACGCGCCCAATCAACGACTGGTGCGCCGACGGCTCCATCCCGGTCGGCGGCATCTGTGACGACGGCACGACCCGGTTCGGCCCGCAATGGGCCGAGAGCTGGGACGACTGGGGCCCGTTCTACACGCCGATGTACGCGCAGCACGTCGGGTTGGACGGCTCCACGGTCGAGATGTGCAACCAGACCGACTTCGACTGCGGCCTGCCGGGCTCGACGACGCACACGCTCGGCCGCCTAGGCGCCTATCAGGCCCAGTACATCACGACGACGTCGACGCTCGAGTACGTGGGCGACAACCGCGACGAGATGCTCTACGACGAGGCCGAGCGCTATCGGCGCGGCGTCGCCGGCGAGGCTCGCGTGGACTGCTGCGAGCCTCCGTTCGACGTCGACAACAACTGGATGAAGGAGTTCCCCGACGCCTACGTGATCCCGGTCGGCGCCGGGCAGCGGTCCGACGCAGAAGCCAAGCGCCTCGCCGACTGGCTGCTCCGGAACGGCATCGAGGTGGAGAGGCTCCGCTTCGGCGGCTCCTTCGCCGGCCAGACCTTCGGCAGGGGCTCGTACGTCGTCTGGATGGATCAGGCGCATCGCGGGCTCGCCGACACGGCGCTGAACGTCGGCATCGACGTCTCCGACAGGATCACCATCCTCTACGCGCCTCCCGCGGCGTGGAGCCACGGCTACCTGTGGGGCGCCGACATCGTCGAGATCCCCCTCGACTCCGGCTTCTCGCCGGTCACGACCCGCATCTCGAAGACGGTGACCCCGCCCGGCGGCGTCGAGCCCGGTCGCGCCGAGGCGTACGCCCTCGAGCTCGACTCGGCGACCGCGGTGCGGACGCTGAACTCGCTGGTCGGCGGTGGACTCACGGCCGAGATGGCGCTCGACGCGTTCCCGGCCCGAACCGGGGGCACGCTCCCGGCGGGCACGGTGCTCTTCGGGGCCGACCACGCCACGCGAGTGAAGCTGGCGACGGCAGGCCGCGAGAACGGCCTGCTCTTCCGCCGCATCGTGAGCGACGACATCCCGTCCGATACCGATCCCATCGACGGCGCTCCGCGGATCGCCGTGATCGCGGGCGCGGTGAACCAGGACGTTTGGTCGCTCAGGAACCTCGGCTTCGACGCCAACCCGGTCGGGACGACCACGACCATCAACAACTCACCTACGGACCCGCTGGTCGGCTACGACATCCTCTGGAACACGGGCGGCTGGCCCAGCGCGGCACTGCCCACGGCCCGAGCCCGGCTGACGGCGTTCTTCGCCGCCGGCGGCGGCTATCTGGGCTCCGGCACGGGTGGGGCGAGCTTCCTCACCGCCGGCGCTCAGGTGACCGGCCTCACCGTCGCCACCCGCGGCGGGAACGGCCGCAGCGGCATCATCCGCTGGCTCAACGAGGGCGCGGCCAGCCCGATCACGGGCGCGTATCCGGCCGAGGACACATACATCGTCGATCCGCCGAGCTGGTTCACGGCGGTGCCGGCGTCCTACAGCGTGGACGCGCGGCTGCCGTTGACGGACTTCTTCCTCGCAGGCCTCTGGCTCTTCGACGCAGAGTCCGCGACGGCTCCGGGATCGCCGTTCGTGGCCCACGGCATGAACATCGCCGGCACGTCCCGGCTCGTGAGCTTCGCGATGAACCCGCTCTACCGGGCGGATCCGGAGCGCGAGTGGCCGATGGTCGGCGCGGGCGCCTACTGGGCGGACCAGTAGACCGCCGCTAGCAGACGAGCAACGACGCGAGGGGCGGGGAAACCCGCCCCTCGCCGTTCCCGCGCGTCCTCGAGTCAGCCGAGGTCGGGCCGCGCGACGAAGATCGCCGTACGGCCGTCCTCGAGCTGCGCGACGAACGCGATTCGGCCCAGGGTGGAGAGGCCCTCGCTGCAGACGAAGGCGTTGGTGACCGAGCCGTCGAGGCTCTGGCCGGTGAGGATCACGGCCCGGGTACCGAGGAAGACGCCGGACTGACCGGAGTCGAGCGCCGCGCTGAACGCCACGAAGCCGAGATCGTTCAGCGCCGGCCTTCCGTCGAAGAAGGCGAACTCCCCGGTCGAGGACGCGACGGTGCGAAGCGGTCCGCCGCGGCCGGTCATGATCGCCGACTCGCCGTCGTCGAGGAAGGCCGCGAACGCGACGAGCCCGAAGAGGTTGAGCTTCGGGTCGGTCGCGAACCCGACCGGCCCCGAGTCGTCGACGATCGTCGTGAAGCCGTTGCCGGTCGCCAAGAAGATCCCCGAGGAGAAATCGTCGCGAGCCTCCTCGAAGGCGACCTGGCCGAGATCGTTCAGGGAGGGACGTGCGAGCGTGCCCAGGAACGGGCTCGACGACGCGAGGTAGACGGTGCGAAGCGGCGGCCCGCCGACGAAGAGGCCTTCGTCGAAGTCGTCCAGCTCGGCCGTGAACGCGACGCGTCCCAGGTTCGAGAGGGACGTGTCGAACCCGAAGAAGTTGAACGGGCCCGGCTCGGTGCGCGCGATCTCGCGGAGGGCGCCACCCCTGCCGACGAGGATGGCCTCGCCCTCGTCCTCGAGCGTCGCCGCGAACGAGACCTGGCCGAGCTCGTTCAGCGACGGGTTGCGACCGATGAAGTCGAACGCCGGCGTCTCGGTGGCGATGGTTGTCAGCGCTCCGCCGGGGCTGGCCCGGTAGACGGCCTGCTCGCCGGTCTCGTCGACGGCCTTGAAGGCGACCTGGCCGAGGTCGTTGACCGCCGGGCAGCCGTCGGGCGTCAGGCCCTGGCCCGAGTCGACGATCTTGCGGAACTGGAAGCTCTGCGCCCCCGCCGCCGCGGCGAGCGCGGCGAACGTCGTGGCCGCGAGCAGCAGGACGAACGCGGTGCGGAACGTGCGGCTGATCGTGCCTCCCCTGGAGACTCGTACGGCACCGAGTCCTACGGGTGACCGCGATCGGTTTGGCGGCCCGGCGCCGCTCGGCGAAGCCAGGATTGAGCGAGCTTTGAGCGGCCGCCGACAAGGTTGCCGCGACAGCGATCCGATGCGCCGCGCGGCCCCACCAGACCGAGCCCGTGCCTTCACCTCCCGGTCACCCCTGGCCGGGTCCGACGGGGCTACGTTCGACGCGGATCCCGACTCGAAGGAGGAGGAGCGATGAGACGCCTGTCCGCAGTCTTGGCGGCCCTCGTGGCCGCCCTCGCCGTGCCCGTCACCGCCCTGGGGAGCGACGGGGAAGCCCATCAACCCGCACTCGAACAAGCCGCTGACGATGGCCGTGATCGGCGACACGCCGTACGGCGATGCTCAGCTCCTGGCGTTCCCGAACCTCGTGGCCAGCATCAACGCTGACCCAATCTCCGACTTGGTGCTGCACGTCGGGGACATCAAGAGCGGGTCCAGCCTCTGCACCGATGCGTACTTCGCCACCATCCGCGGGCTCGTCGACACGTTCGCCGACCCGTTCGTCCTCACGCCCCGGGGCCAACGAGTGGACCGACTGCCATCGCGCCAACAACGGCGGCTACCAGCCGCTCGAGCGCCTGGCGAGGCTACGGTCGCTCTTCTACCCGGAGCCCGGCGAGACGATCGGCGGCCGCGAGAAGGCGGTGCTCACGCAGGCCGACGAGCCGGGATTCGGCGAGTACGTCGAGAACCGGCTCTGGCTCCAGTCCCGCGTCGCCTTCGGCGTCGTGCACGTCGTCGGGTCGAACAACGACCTACGGCGAGCGAGTGGCTTCGCCTGCGGATCGACCCGCGCACCGAGGAGATCTTCTCCTGGGAGCGGGTCTTCCTGCCGTAGGCGGCCCAGAACGGCGG
>JBOGFL010000586.1:0-4037 GCA_050743285.1 Acidimicrobiia bacterium | reverse complement strand
GTCCTTTGCATCAAGGTCCTGGGGGGCAGCCGCCGGCGCTACGCGGGTATCGGCGACATCTTTGTCGCCACGGTCAAGGATGCCGTTCCTGGCGCACCGGTCAAGAAGGGCGACGTCGTGAAATGTGTCGTGGTCCGGACCAAGAAGCAGCGCCGTCGCGCCGACGGCAGCTACATCCGCTTCGACGAGAACGCGGCGGTGCTGATCAACGACCAGCTCCAACCTCGCGGCACTCGCATCTTCGGCCCGGTGGGCCGGGAGCTCCGTGACCGCCGGTTCATGCGAATCGTGTCGCTCGCTCCGGAGGTTCTCTGACCATGAAGATCCGCAAGGGAGACCACGTGCGGGTGCTTGCCGGGAAGGACATCGGCAAGGAGGGGGAGGTGACGCGCGTCTTCCCCGACCGCGACCGCGTCATCGTCGACGGCATCAACCTGGCCAAGAAGCACCAGCGGCCCACGCGCGCCACGATGCAGGGCGGGATCATCGACAAAGACATGCCGATCCACGTCTCCAACCTTGCAATCGTGTGCGGCCGTTGCGGCCCCACGCGCATCGGATACCGCTTCGACCCCGACGGCACCAAGGCGCGCGTTTGCAAGAGGTGCGGGGGTGACCTGTGAGCACGAATGGCACCAACGGCTACACGCCGCGGCTGAAGGTGCGCTACCGCGGCGAAATCCGTCCGCGGCTCCAGCAGGAGCTCGGCCTCCGGAACGTGATGGAGGTGCCGCGGATGGACCGGATCGTCGTCAACTGCGGCGTGGGGCTCGCCACCCAGCAGGCCTCACTGCTCGACGGCGCCGTCGCCGATCTGACGGTGATCACCGGCCAGAAGCCGCTTGTGACCAAGGCCAAGAAGTCGATCGCCGGTTTCAAGCTTCGTGCCGGCAACCCGATCGGCGCCAAGGTGACGCTTCGAGGCGACCGGATGTGGGAGTTCTACGACCGGCTGGTGAGCATCGCGATTCCCCGCATCCGTGACTTCCGCGGCATGAAGCCGGACTCGTTCGACGGCCGCGGCAACTACACGTTCGGTGTCACCGAGCAGCTCATTTTTCCCGAGATCGACTACGACAAGATCGACGCGGTTCGAGGCATGGACATCACGATAGTGACCACCGCCCCGACCGATGACCAGGGCCGTGCGCTCCTGAGCGCGCTCGGCTTCCCGTTCCAACGCTGAGGTGTAATTCGTGGCAAAGAAAGCACTGATCCAGAAGCAACAGCGCGAGCCGAAGTACAAGGTGCGTGCTTACACCCGTTGCCGCAAGTGCGGACGGGCGCGCGCGGTGTATCGCCGCTTCGGACTCTGCCGCATCTGCTTCCGGGAGCTGGCCCATGCCGGCGAGGTGCCCGGCATCACGAAGGCGTCGTGGTGAGGGGGGTGCCGGCGTGACGATGACCGACCCCATCGCCGACATGCTCACGCGCCTCCGGAACGCCAACGTGGCGTTCCACGACGAGGTGATCATGCCGTCCTCGAAGCTGAAGGAGGCGCTCGCCGCAATCCTGACGCGGGAGGGTTACATCGACGGCTTCTCGATCGAGGAGAACGAGAACGAAACCCGTCCGGGCCGCAAGCTGCAGATCCAAATGAAGTACACGCCTGACCGGCAGCGGACGATCTCGGGCATTCGCCGGGTGTCGAAGCCCGGACTGCGCGTGTATACGAAGTCCGACCGCGTGCCGCGAGTTCTCGGCGGCATGGGGATTGCGATCCTTTCGACGAACCACGGCTTGCTCACCGACCGCGAGGCGCGCGAGCGCCGCGTCGGTGGCGAAGTTCTGTGTCAGGTGTGGTGAGGAGCTGAGATGTCGCGCGTCGGACAACAGCCGATCCCCGTCCCGTCGGGAGTCGAGGTGTCGATCGACGGGCGCCGGGTGGTCGTGAAGGGCCCGAAGGGGTCACTCGAGCACGAGGTACCCGAGCGGCTCACGCTCGCCCAGGAGGGCGGTGAGTTGATCGTCACGCGGCCCGACGACGAGCGGGAGAGCCGCTCGCTGCACGGGCTGACGCGCTCGCTCGTCAACAACATGGTCATCGGCGTCTCCGAAGGCTTTGTGCGCGAGCTCGAGATCGTCGGCGTCGGCTACCGAGCGCAGGCGCAGGGCTCGAACCGCCTCGAACTCCAAGTCGGGTACTCCCACCCCGTGCGGGTCCAGGCGCCGGAGGGGGTCACGTTCGAGGTCCCGGCTCCGACGCGCATCATCGTCCGCGGCGCCGACAAGCAGCAGGTCGGCGAGGTCGCCGCCAACATTCGCAAGGTTCGCAAGCCGGAGCCGTACAAGGGCAAGGGCATCCGTTACGTCGATGAGCGGGTGCTTCGAAAGGCCGGCAAGTCCGCCGCCGCCTTCAGCGCGTGAGGATGCAGGGATGACGATCACCAGAAACGCCGCCCGGCTTCGGCGCCATCGTCGAGTCCGCAAGAAGGTGACCGGTACACCGGAGCGGCCGCGTCTGGCCGTGTTCCGCTCCAACCGCCACGTGTATGCGCAGCTGATCGACGACGTCAGCGGTCAGACGCTGGCGGCCGCGTCGACGAAGGAGGGTGGTGCCGCGGTATCGGGCAACGCCGATGCCGAAGCCGCCAAGGGCGTCGGCAGGCGACTCGCAGAGCGGGCGCGCGGAGCAGGGGTCGAGAGCGTGGTGTTCGATCGCGCCGGGTACCGCTATCACGGGCAGATCGCCGCGGTCGCCGATGGCGCCCGCGAATCAGGATTGAGGTTGTAGGCATGGCCGAGGGCCAGTTCGAGGAGAGAGTCATTGCGATCAACCGGGTCGCCAAGGTGGTGAAGGGCGGCCGGCGGTTCTCGTTCACCGCGCTCGTCGTCGTCGGCGACGGCGCCGGCAACGTCGGCCTGGGTTACGGGAAGGCGAAGGAGGTGCCGGCCGCCATCCAGAAGGGGATGGAGGAGGCGCGTAAGAACGTGTTCCCCGTCGCGCTCGCGGGTTCGACGATCACGCACACCATCACCGGCGTACACGACGCCGCTCGCGTCTTGCTGAAGCCGGCCTCGCCCGGTACCGGAGTCATCGCAGGCGGCGCGGCCCGGGCGATCCTCGAAGCCGCGGGCGTGCGAGACGTCCTCGCCAAGTCGCTGGGTTCGTCCAACGCCATCAACGTCGCCCGGGCGACCATCACCGGCCTGAAGGAGCTGAAGCGGCCCGACGAGATCGCCCGCCTGCGCGGCAAGTCGCCCGAAGAGGTCTCATCGGCCGGGATGCTGCGCGCCTATCGCGAGGCGTCGCGGTCCGAGCCGGATGTCACGGAGGTCGTGTAGATGGCGAGCCTCCGACTGACGCTGGTTCGTTCGCCGATCGGCACCAAGCCGAAGCAGCGGGGCACGCTGCGCGCGCTCGGGCTGCGGCGCATCAACCAGACTGTGGAGCAACCCGACCGCCCCGAGATCCGCGGCATGGTCGCCCGGGTACCCCACCTCGTGAAGGTCGAGGAGATCTAGATGGCCGGCGCGCCGCAGGAAAGCAGAGGAAATCGCGTGAGTGACGTGATCAAGGTCCACGACCTGAAGCCGCCGCGTGGCGCGCGTAAGGCGCGCCGGCGCGTCGGGCGCGGCATCGGCGGAAAGGGTGGCAAGACCGCCGGCCGCGGCATGAAGGGACAGGGGGCACGCGCCACGGTGAAGCCGGGCTTCGAAGGTGGGCAGACGCCGCTCACGCGGCGCGTGCCCAAGGCCCGCGGTTTCAAGAACCCGTTCCGGGTCGAATACGCGGTCGTGAACCTCGCCACCCTCGAAGGATTCGACACCGGTAGCGAGATCGACCCCGACACGCTTCGGGCCCGCGGCCTTGTCGCCAAGCGGGGCTTGGTGAAGGTTCTCGCGCGCGGCAAACTAACGAAGTCGCTCACGGTGCGCGCCCACGCGTTCTCCACCGCGGCCGCCCAGGCCATCGAAGGGGCTGGCGGGAGCGTGGAGCGGTTGCCGCTGCCATGGGGTGATCGCCGTCCGCCCGCTCGCGGGAACGCGTTAACGAACCGCTAGTATCGCCGAACCGCTCCGCCAGGAGGTCGCGT
>JBOGFL010000585.1:0-2142 GCA_050743285.1 Acidimicrobiia bacterium | reverse complement strand
GGACGACGGGGAACGACCCGAACGTGGCGGTCTCAACCGCGTCGACGCCCACGTCGAAGAAGGAGGAGTGCATCTCGGCGATGAGGTCGGGCCGGGTGAGCACCACGTGCTCGTTGCAGCCCTCGAGCTCGGGCCCGCCGAAGTCGTCGGCCGAGAGGTCGTGGCCCTGGACCCATGTGCCGAAGGCGCCGTCGAAGAAGACGACGCGTTCGCGCACGAGGTCGAGGAAGCTGCTCATCTTTTCCAGGCTATCGGAGCGATTTGCCCGTATCGGTGGGCTTACCGGGCGGGCGACGGTCGCAACTCGAGGATGAAGGCCCCGTCGACCGGCGTCACACCGGCCAGCCGCGACCGGGGGATACGGTCAATGATCCGTTCGGCCTCGGCGGCGCGGTATCGGCCGTCCTCGTCGAGGATCTCCCGAATCCTCGGCGAGTTCGTGCCGATCACCTCGGTACGGAGCACGACGTAACGCACGCCATGGGCGTCCGCGACCTGCAGCGCATCTCGGGACGGGAACGTGTTCAATGCGGCGACGACGTCGTCAAAGCCTTCCGGCGCGAAACCCGAGTAGCCGTTGACCCGCGGGTTGTGGTCGAGCAGCGACGCGTACTGCCGGGGCGACTCGAGGTAGGCCCACGACACCCCTTCGGCGGGTCCCATCATCGGCAGTTCGACGACGACGCCGTCCGGGCGGTCGGCGAGCTCCTCGCCCACCGCGTCGGCCACGTTGCCTTCCGGCACGCGGAACATCGGGACCTTCACCGCGGTCTCGACGACGACGAAGGCCGAGAGCGCGAGGGTCACGATGAGGGCGAGGTTGCGACCCATGCGCTCGAGGAGGGCCCGCACGCCGAAGGCGGCGACGACAGCAAGCGCGAGTTGGGTGACCAGGACGAAGCGGCTGACGACGCGAATCCCTGAGAAGCCGGGCACGTGGTCGCGGAGGAGCTGATACGGCAGCGGGACCGTGTGACCGGCGATCGTGACCTCGTCGCCGAACGCGAGGATCAGGGTCACCACGCCGGCAATCCCGAGTAGCAGCGCGAGTCGCGCGCTCCTCTCGGGGAAAAGGTCTCGCGGGCGTGGCCGGCGCAAGACGCCGATGACGACCACCAAACCGACGACGCCGAACGCGAACGCGACGATGCCAGGGAACAGGCGCCGCTCGAGACTGTGGTCGAACGCCCGGTCCTCGAAGAACGGGAGCTCGGGCAGCACGTAGCCGCGCTGCGGCGGTACGAGGAAGTCGTCGATGTGGACCGCGTAGCGGGGCACGAAGCCGGTTTCGAAGTGTGGGTCCTCGTGAAGTTGCGTGTACTCGAGTCCGATCGGCACGACGATAAGAGCAGTCACCGCCGCGCCTGCGCCAAGACCCAACGCGAACCGGCCGAGATCGGGCGGACGGAACCATATGACGTAGCCGATCACGAAGATCGGCACCGCCACCAGCATCATCACTCCGTAGTACGCGGCACTGGTCGCAGTGACCGCAAGGGCCACTCCCATCGCGGCGGCGACGGTCAGGCGGGGGCGGTCGAAGTACTCGAGCAGCAGGAGAAAGACGAGCGGTACGAGAAACCCGGCCAGGGTCAGCTGGGTGTGCCCGAGCTGCGAGAGGCGGGGAGACGAGAAGCTGAACGCGAACGCCGCCACTACCGACGCCTGCCACGCGCCGGTAAGCCGTATTGCGAGCCGATAGGTGAACCACAGGCACGCGGTCTCCGCGGCCAGAGACAGCACGTTGAGTCCGGCCGCGTCACCGAACAACCACCGCAGCGGCCACTCCACGACCGCCACCGGCAGCATCGACTCTGCGTACGCAAGCGTGTCGGGTGCGGGGAAGTAGTTGTTGGCATTCCAGATCGCGTCCCATCCCAGTGGAATGGCGTGCTGCACCCAACCGAGGATCCAGAGCACGAGCAGGCCGTCGGCGCCGTCGCCGGCGATGTGCGTGCCGAAGCGCGCCGGCTTTCCGAACGTGATCGCAAACGCCAGGACCGCGAAGATCGGCAGCAGCACATAGATGGGCGGGCCGACCCTGCTTCGAGCCCGGCCTCCGTCACCTTCGCGAGAACCAGGCTCGGTCGGATCCGCCGGCTGGCCGCGAGCGGTGGTGCGGTCGCTCAAGCGAATGGAGAC
>JBOGFL010000584.1:0-1727 GCA_050743285.1 Acidimicrobiia bacterium | reverse complement strand
TCGTCGGGCAGCACCTCGCACGACCGCAGGTACCGCTCGCCGCAGAGGGCCAGCTCGTCGAGATCGATCTCGAATCCCTCGGCGGCTCGGACGGCCTCCAGCACATGCCGGCCCTCGCGGACGACCTCGGGGCCGGTCCCGTCGCCGGCGATCACCGCGATGCGGTGGGTCACGGGGTCCGCCGCTCCCCTTCGGTGACCGCCAGCTGGAGCACCCGGTTGACGGCGGCCAGGTAGGCCCGCGCCGAGGCCTCGACGACGTCGGTGGCCACGCCGCGGCCGGTCACCCGCCGGCCTTCGACGTCGAGCTGGACGACCACGTCGCCGAGCGCATCGGTCCCGCCGGTCACGGCCGAGACGTTGAAGCTCGCGAGTCGCCCCTCGACGGCGGTGGCGCGTTGGATCGCACCCATGGCGGCGTCGATCATGCCGTCGCCCATCGCGGACTCCTCGATCCTCTCCTCACCGCGCCGCAGCCGCACGCTGGCCGTCGGCGAGAGGTGCGTCCCGCCGCCCACCTGCAGCGACTCCAGGACGAACTGGTCCTCCTCCCCGGCGCCGAGCTCCTCGGACACGATCGCCGCGAGGTCCTGGTCGGTGAGCTGGATCTTCCGGTCGGCGAGCTCCTTGAACCGCGCGAACGCCCGGTTCAGGTGGTCCGGATCGAGCTCGATCCCGATCTTGCCGAGCGCGTCGGCGAACGCGTGGCGGCCGGAGTGTTTGCCGAGGACCAGCCGGTTGCCCTCGAGGCCGATCTCGAGCGGGTCCATGATCTCGTACGTCGCGCGGTTGCTGAGCACGCCGTGCTGGTGGATCCCGCTCTCGTGCGCGAACGCGCTGGCACCGACGACGGCCTTGTTCGGCTGCACGCCGTAGCCCGTGGTCATCGAGACGAGGCGCGAGGTGCGGACGATCTCCTTCAGGTTCAGGCCGTGCGTCACGCCGAGCGCCTCACGCCGCGTCCGCACGATCATCGCGACCTCCTCGAGCGAGCAGTTGCCCGCGCGCTCCCCGATCCCGTTCACGGCGACCTCGACCTGCCGGGCGCCGTTCACGACCCCGGCCAACGAGTTGGCGACCGCGAGCCCGAGGTCGTTGTGGCAGTGGGTCGAGATCACGACATGGTCGGGCGTCGCCTCGCGGACCGTCCGGACCAGCTCTCCGAACTCGTGGGGCATCGCGTAGCCGACGGTGTCGGGGACGTTGATCGTGGTGGCGCCCGCCTCGACGGCCACGCGGAAGCACTCGAGCAGGAAGTCGAGCTCCGTCCGCGTGGCGTCCTGGGCGCTGAACTCGACGTCGTCGGTGTAGCCGACCGCCAGCTTCACACCCTCGCGGATCGCCTCGAGCACTTGATCGCCGCTCATCCTGAGCATGTCCTGCATGTGGATCTGGCTCGTCGAGATGAACGTGTGGATCCGCCAGCGCTACGCACCGGTCAACGCCTCCGCCGCCCGGTCGATGTCCCCGGGTGTCACCCGCGCGAGCGCCGCGATGACGGGCCCGCGGACGCTCGTCGCGATCTCGCGCACGGCGTCGAACTCGCCCTCGCCCGAGATGGGGAAACCCGCCTCCAGGACATCGACGCCCAGGCGGGCGAGCTGCTCCGCGATCTCGACCTTCTCGGCCTTCGTGAGCGCGATGCCGGGCGCCTGCTCGCCGTCGCGGAGCGTCGTGTCGAAGATCCGTACCTCGTCAGACTCACCGGTCATCGGGGGCCACCTTCCT
>JBOGFL010000583.1:0-8245 GCA_050743285.1 Acidimicrobiia bacterium | reverse complement strand
TAGTTGGTCTCGTGGGCTCGGAGGAACCCCAGACGGTGGCCGCCGAGACGGGCCGGGCCGTCACCGTCCCACTCGCCGATCCCGACAGGGCCGCCGCCGAGATCGCGCTCCTCCACGAGGGGATGCCGCTCGATGCCGTCGTCGCCGCCGACGACCAGGGCGTGTTGGCGGCGGCGGCCGCGGCCGAGCGCCTGCATCTCCGACACAATCCCCGGCGTGCGGTCGCGGCGACACGCGACAAAGCCGCACTTCGACGCGCCCTGACCGACACCTCGGTGCCGCAGCCCCGGTTCCGGATCGCGGGCCCGGCCGACGACGTCGGCACAATGGCCGAGGAAGTCGGTCTCCCCGTGGTCGTGAAGCCGGTGGCACTGTCGGGCAGCCGCGGCGTGATCAGGGCCGACGCCGCCGACGCGGCCGCACGCGCGTCGACACGCGTCCGGGCGATCGTCGCCGACGCCGGCGGCGATCCCTCCGCGCCGGTGCTCATCGAGCAATACCTCCCCGGTGTCGAAGTCGCAGTCGAAGGCCTACTGCAAGACGGCGCGCTCACCATCCTCGCGTTGTTCGACAAACCTGATCCCCTCGTCGGCCCGTACTTCGAAGAGACGATCTACGTCACGCCGTCCCGACTGCCGGAGCCGGTGCTCGACCGTGTCGCCGACATCTCCGCCGACGCCGCCCGGGGGCTCGGTCTGATCGAGGGGCCGATCCATGCCGAGCTTCGGATCGACGGCGCCGACGTGTGGCTCTTGGAGGTGGCGGCCCGCTCGATCGGCGGTCTGTGCGCACGCGCACTCCGCTTCGGCGCGGGCGTGTCGCTCGAGGAGCTCATCGTCCGTCATGCGCTCGGCGCGCCGCTCGATGGCATGACGCGCGAACACACGGCATCGGGCGTGATGATGCTGCCGATCCCGCGGCCAGGCACTCTCGTGCGCGTGGACGGTCAGGACGCGGCCCTCGCCGTCCCGGGCATCGCGGGCTTGGAAATCACGATTCCGAACGGGCGGCAGGTCAAGCCGCTCCCGGAAGGCGACCGCTACCTCGGTTTCCTCTTCGCCCGTGGTGACACTCCCGATGCGGTCGAGGGCGCGTTGCGTGCCGCTCACGCGTACCTCGAAGTTGTCATCGAGCCCTAACCGCGCCGAGCATGGAGGAAGAGTGCGAAAAATTGTCGCGAGAGATGTCACATGCTCGATTGAGGGTTACTCGGGCGGCAACGCCTCGCCGAGGTAGCCGGCGACCATGTGCTCACGGGCGTCCGCCGACGGGCCGTCCCACGCGACCTCGCCCCGCCGCAGGATGACCGCCCGTTCGGCGAACGCGAGTGCCCGCTCCGCGTACTGCTCGATCAGCAACACGCTGACGCCCGCCGCCCGCGCTTTCTCGAGACTGTCGAAGACGAGGTCGATCAGCAGTGGCGCGAGGCCGAGCGACAACTCATCGGCGACGAGGATGCGCGGCGGCGCCGCGAGGACGCGGGCCAGGGCGAGCATCTGCTGCTCGCCCCCCGACAGCGTCCCCGCCTGCTGGCGGCGGCGCTGTCCGAGAATCGGGAACAGCTCGACGGCGTGGTCGACGGCGTCGTCGCGCGCCCTGCGGGGCACGGCGTGGCGCAACATCATGCGCAAGTTCTCGGTGACGCTCAGATGCGGGAAGATCCCGCGGCCTTCGGGCAAGTACGCAACGCCCAACCGGCTGACGCGGTGTGGCGCCCAGCCGGTGACGTTACGGCCGTCGAGCCGGACGCGCCCCGCCGCCGGCTTCACGACGCCGGCCACCGCCGCCGCCAACGAGCTCTTCCCGGCGCCGTTGGCGCCCAGCACCGCGACCGCGTCACCAGCGCCGACGGCGAGCGTGACACCGGCGAGCGCGCGGGCCCGCCCGTACTCGACCTCGAGGTCCTCGACCGTCAGCAGCGGTGCGGTCGCGACGTGGCTCACAATGCCCCCATCGGGGCGCCGAGGTATGCGGCCTGCACGTCGGCGTTGGCGCGGATGTCAGCCGGGCGCCCTTCGGCGATGACACGGCCGAAGTCGAGGACCGTGACGCGCTCGGAGAGGCCGAGCACGAGCTCGACGTTGTGTTCGACGACCACCAGGGCCACGCCGCGTTCCTCGCGCGCTCGGCGCAGTGCCGCGGCCAGGCGGTCGGTCTCGTGCTCGTCGAGACCGGCCGACGGCTCGTCGAGCAACACGACTGTGGGTTCCCGGGCCAACGCCCGGCCCACCTCGACCAGCCGACCCGTCCCGAGCGGGAGCGCCCCGGCCGGCACGTCGCCGACCGGTTCGAGGTCGAGGAGCGCGAGCAGCGCCTCCACCGTCTCCTGCTCCTCCGCCGACGGACGCCGGCCGAGTCCGAGAATGTCGGTGATGAAACGGGCCCGCCGGGCGCGGACGCGGTACGCGACAACGAAGTGTTCTCGGACGGTGAGCTCGCCAAACAGTTCGAGCCGCTGAAAGGTACGCGCGAGGCCCCGCCGCGCGCGCGACTGCGGGCTGGCGCGGGTCACGTCGGCGCCGTCGATGAGAACGCGCCCCGCGGCCGGGTGTTGGAGCCCCGACAGCACGCCGAACAACGTCGTCTTGCCCGCGCCGTTCGGCCCGACCAGCCCGATCGTCGCGCCGGCCGGCACCACCAGGCTGACGTCGTCGAGCGCGCGCAGCCCGCCGAACGTCACCCGGACTCCTTCGGCCGACAACCGCGGCGTGGTCTCGGTGACCGGACTCGGGTCGGCGGCGGTGTTCATGCGGCCAAAGCTTCCCGGCGGGACTCACGGCGGGCGATGCGGCTGGCGCGCCGCTCGCGGTGACGGGTCAACGTGTCGAAGACGACCCCGCGCGGCTCGCGCGCCACGAAGATCGCGCCGAGCCCGAAAAGAATCGGCGTGACATCCCCCCACCATGACGGTGGTGTCTGGTTGATGACCGCCGGCAGCTGGGGAAACACCACGAACGCGAGGCCGGCCAACAGCGCCCCTATCGCGCTGCGTACACCCCATGTGACGACGATCGCGAGCCAGATGATGCCGACGACGACATTGAACGAGGTGACCGTGGCCCGGCCCACCACTGAGACGTAGAGGCCGCCGCCCAATCCGGCGATGAAGGCGCTGAACGCGAATGCGGTGAGCTTGGCCCGGGTGATGCTGATCCCCAACGTGGCGGCGGCCGGCTCGCTGGTGCGAACGGCGGCGAGGACCAGCCCGGTACTCGAGCGCCGAAGGTTGACGACGAGCAGCGCAACGACCGCGAACACTGCCGCCAACAGATAGAAGAACGCGGTGTCGTTACCAAACTCGATGTTGCCCAGCAAGGGGCGGGGAACCGGGACACCGGAGCCGAAGCGGTCGAAGCGTTCCTGGGCGAAGAACAGGTTGTCCATGAGAAGACCGAACGCGAGCGTCGCGAGAGCGAGATAGAGATCGCCGAGGCGTAGCGCCGGCAGCGCGACGAGGAGCCCGAACGGCACCGCGCAAAGCCCGGCCACGAGCACGGCGGCCAACACGGACCACCCCGCCTCGGTCGCGAGCTGGGCGGTCACAACTCCACCGACGCCGGCAAACGTGATCTGGCACAACGAGACCATCCCGCCCTCACCAGTCACCACCGTGTACGACAGGAAGGCGATGGCCAGCGCGATCCCCTGCGCCAAGACCCCGAGCCAAAAGTCGTCGACCCAGAGCGGGAAGGTGAGAACGAAGATCGCGAACAGGGCGCCCGGCAACAGCCGCCGCCACCGGCTGGTGGGCCGCGGCGCCAGCGCGGCAGCGTCGAGCGCGGCGGTTGCCGCGGCCCGGGTGTCGACCTCGAACCGCTCCCGGCCGAGCCCGCTGTAGACGAGCAGAAAGACGAGCATCACCGCGAACGGGATACTCGGGCGGATGCCGGTCGCAAGCACGCCACTATCGGGCTGATAGCGGATGAGGATCTGCTGGAGGAGGCCGAGGCCGACCGCGCCCGCAAACGCGAGCGTGAGGCTCGTCATCCGGCCGATCACCACCGCCGCGAAGGACGCGATGAGCAACAACGTGAACTGAAGTTGGCTGAGCCCGAGGATCGGCATCAGCAGGACTCCGGCCAGCCCGGCCAGCGTCGTCCCGATCATCCACGAGCCGGCTGTTACCACCGCGGTGTTGGTGCCAGTCATGCCAGCCATCCGGGGCGAGTCGACAGTGGCCCGTATGGCGAGCCCGAACGCCGTCGCGCGCAACACCACGGCCAGCGCGGCCGCAATCGCTGCCGCCGCGATCACCACTGCGAGCTGATTGGCGTTGATGGCCACCCCGGCGATGTGGAACACGCGGATCGGCTCGGGCGCCAGACCCGGCGGTCTCCCGAAGACCTCCTCGTCCTGGAATATCAGCAACGTCAGTGCGGTCAGGGCAACGTAAAGGCCGACGGTCGCCACCAGTCGCACCGCGGGGGGCGCGTTGGTCAGTTGTCGAAACAGGACCGCCCAGAGCACGAGGCCGACCAACGGCGACACAACGCCGATCGCCACCGCGGCGGACGGGATGATCGGCCAGTCGTGGCGCGAATTCAGCCAGTAGTAGAAGTAGGCGACGAAGAACGCGATGGCGCCGTGGGCGAAGTTGAAGACGCGCGACGAGGTGTACGTGAGCACGAGTCCCACGGCCGAGATCGCGTAGATGCCTCCGAGGACAAGTCCTCCGACGACGAAGGCCGACAACGGCTAGGCGCCTTCAGAGTTTGCGTCGAAGACCTCGCCACAGAGCGGCTCACCATCAAATTGCGGAACGAACTCTCCGTTCTTCACCTGCACGTAGTAGATGCAGGTACCGGGCTTGCCGAAGTGCTCGGAGAAGTCGACCGGCGGCCCAAGGAGACCGTCGGCTTCGTAGTCGTCCACGAGCCGGAGGTTCGTGATGAACGCCTCGCGGGTCGGGCATTCGATACCCGCCTGCTCGAGACCCTCGACGAACATGTCGGCGGTGAGCCAGCCGACGAGGGGAACCTGTCCGACCGGTCTGTCGCCCATGTACTCCACGAAGTCCTGGTGCACGGGCAGGTCGAGCTCGAGGGGCTTGAACTCGACGCCGAAGTACGAGTTCTCGACCCCGGGAAGATCGAGCACGAGCGGGTCGTAGCCGCCCGGGAAAAGCACCAGCGGCACGTCGACACCCGCCTGCTGCAACTGCTCGTTCAGGGCCGCGTTCGACAGGAAGTCCATACCCGTCACGACGGTGTCGGCGCCCGACTCGCGGATTTGCTCGACCTCGCCGGTGAACTCGGTGCTGCCGTACGGAACGTCGATGGTTCGATAGACGACTTCGACATCGTCGCGGGACTCGAGCACATTGGTCGCGTTCTCGGCGAACGCCACGCTCGAGGCGTTGCCGCCGGCGACGATCGCCACCTTCGTGCCGCCGTTCTCACGGATGAACTCGGCTTGCGTCGTCGACGTGACCCCTTCGTCGGGCGAGAACGAGTTGAAGCTGAACAGGTTGGGGTAGGTGCCGAACGAAGGTCGCCCGACGTGCCAGCCGGTCACCGGGATGCCTTCGTCGAAGAGGTACTCAGCCGACCCGTCGGCCGCGGAGTCGACCTCGAGGATGCCGAACACGTCTTCCTGCTCGACGAGCTGTTGGGCCGCGGTGAGGTTCTGCGCCGGGTCGGCCGCGGTGTCCACCACCACGAGCTCGATCTCGCGGTCTCCGAGCTCGCCGTCGGCGCTGGCCTTTTCCAAGCGGGCGCGGATGCCGTCCTCGGCGCGGGCGAACGACTGCGCCTGCGATCCGGTCGTCGGGATCAACGCACCGACCTTGATCGTGTCGTCCGTGACCCCCGGGTCGTTCTCGCACGGGTCGGGGGCCGCGACGGGCTCGAGGTCGGCAAACTGGTCCGAGCCCTCGTCGCTCGGCTCGCTGCTCTCCGTCTCCGGGTCGTTCGAACACGAGGCGGCCACGAGTGTGAATGCGGCCACCAAGCCGATCGCAAGCAGGCGCCCTCTCGATCTGACCATCTGGTCCCCCTTGCTCGGGCCTCCGGAGAAGCCACGGGTACTGCTACCGCACGCGGCCTCCGCGCGCAACCGTCAACCGGGCACCCCCGATGACCACGCGCGCACACCCGCGCGCAACGCCTCGCTCGACGCGAACAAGAACTGCCGGTCGCGCCCGGCGTCGCCGAACTCGAGCCAGATGAGCACTGCCTCGAGCACGTAACCAATGACGGCGTGGGCCGCCCACTCGCGAAACTCCTCGGGAACGCGCGGCATTGCCCGCAGCAGAGCGTCGACCGCCTGTCCCCGGACCTCGGCGGCGTAGCGGGCGAAGTCGGGCTCCCGGGCCGAATGGCGCCACAGCAGTTCGAATCCGGCGGGGTCGGCCCGCGCCACGTCGAGGAACGAGCGCAACCACGTGGTCCCGAATTCTCCCGAGTTCCCGTCTTCCGCGGCGAGCGCGGACATCTGGAGGGCCTGCGCGCGTTCGAGTGCGCAGTGGTAGAGCTCGGCCTTCGAGGCGAAGTGGCGGTAGAGGATGAGCTTCGTGACGCCCGCCTCGGCCGCGATGTCGTCCATCGACGTGGCCGCGTACCCGGAGTGGGCCAAGGCCCGAGGCGCGGCCCGCAGAATTGCCTCGCGGCGCTCGGCACGGGGGAGGGGGCGGGTCCGCGCCCTCCTGCTCGCTTGGGCCGTTCGCGCCGCCGTGGGTATACTGACAAGTATACATCTTCGAGTTGACCTCGACGATCTTGAGGTCGAGCTCGCTGCCCGGGGGTCGAGGAGACGGGCCGGACCGTGGCCGCGCGACCGGTTCGGGCTCCGGATTGCTGACGGCCGCTAGCCCTCGAACGGCTCCCCACAGACGGGCTCGCCGTCGAACTGGGGTACGAACTCCCCGTTCTGCACCTGCACGTAGAACACGCACTGGAACTGCTTGCCGAATTGCTCGCTGAAATCGATCGGCAGCAGGAGCCCGTCGGCGGTGTAGTCGTCTTCCAGCCGGAGGTTGTTGACGAACGCCTCACGCGTCGGGCACTCGACACCGGCCGCCTTCAGCCCCTGGATGAAGATGTCGGCCGACAGCCACCCCGTCATCGGCACTTGCCCGACGGGACGGTCGGCCATCGCCTCCTCGAACGCGGCGTACCCCGCGGTGTCGATCTCGAACGGCACGAACTCGAGGCCGAAGAAGGCGCCGTCGAAACCGGCGCCGCCGGCTTCCAGGGCCAGCGGGTCGTAGCCGCCAGGGAAGATCGTGATGATGTCGTCGGCGCCCGCCTGCTTGAGCTGCTCACTCAGTGCGGCGTTGCTGAGAAAGTCCATCCCCGTGTAGAGCGCGTCGGCGTCGGCATCGATGATCTGCTGGACCTCACCCGTGAACTCGGTACTCCCGAGTGGCACGTCAACTGTCTGGTAGACGACCTCGAGATCGGGATCGGCTTCGATCGTCTCGGCGATACCCTCGACGAAGCGGACGCTCGAGGGGTTGCCGCCGCCGATAACCGCGACGTTTGTCGCGCCGAGCCGCTTCAGGACGAGCGCGTTGCGCGTCGACTGCTGGCTTTCGGGGTTGATCCCGTTGAAGCTGAACATGTTCGGGTATTCGCCCCAGATGGGCTGTCCGACGTGCCAGCCCACGACCGGGATGTCGTTGTCGAACAGGTACTGGGCCGAGCCGTCAGCGGCGGAGCTGACTTCGATGATCCCGAACACATTGTCCTGCTCGACGAGCCGCTCGGCGGCGGTGAGGTTGCTCGCCGTGTTGCCGACGTCGTCGGCGACGTCGAGCTCGATCTGGCGATCGCCGAGCTCGTTCATCTCGTTGGCGAGCTCGAACCGTGCCCGAATGCCGTCCTCGGCGCGTGAGAACGAGTTCGCCGATTCACCGCTCTTGGGCATGAGGCCGCCGACGGTGATGGTGTCGTCGGTGACCCCGGGGTCGCTCTCACACGGGTCAGGTGCCTCGATGACGTCGAGGTCGGCGAACTGGTCGGAGCCTTCCTCACCGGGCTCGCTCGACTCGGTGTCCGGGTCGTTCGAACACGCCGCCGCGACGAACGCGAGCGAGCACGCGACTCCGATCACCGCCAATCGCAAGCTGCGCCGACCGGTCATTGATCCCCTTCGTGCGGCGAGCCCCTCGGCCTGCGCTTGGTTCTTACCCCGGGCCTCTAGGTGACGCAAGTGTCAGGCGTCGCCGATGGTGCCGGAGTCCTCGTACAGCTCCTCACCCCGGCGCAACCGCCGCGCGACCTCGACGACACGGGGAAGCTCGCGC
>JBOGFL010000582.1:0-8144 GCA_050743285.1 Acidimicrobiia bacterium | reverse complement strand
CGTTCGCGATCTGCACCAGCGTCGGGTTCACCCGGCGCTGGTCGGCGAGACCGTGCTCCTGGAGCTCGATAAAGAAGGAGTCGCGGCCCAGCACGTCCTGGAACCGGGCCGCGAGCTCGCGCGCCCCGCGCTCGTCGCCGCGCAGCAGCGACTGGCAAATCGCGCCGCCGAGACAGCCGCTGGTTGCGATGAGACCGTCGCGATGACGCTCGAGGAGCTCGAAGTCGGCGCGCGGCTTGTAGAAGAAGCCGTCGAGATACGCGGCCGACGCGACCTTGATCAGATTCTGGTAACCGGCGTTGTTCTCGGCCAAGAGCGTGAGATGGAAGATCTCGTGATCGGCGCGCCGAGGACGATCTCGCCGGTCCGTTGTCACGAAGTAGGCCTCGAGGCCGACCACGGGAACGAGATCCGCTTCGCGCGCGGCGGCATAGAAATCGAGAACGCCGTACATGTTCCCGTGGTCGGTGATGCCGATCGCCGGCTGCCCGTCGGCCTTCGCCGCCGCGATCAACTCCGGGACGCGCGACGCGCCGTCGAGCATCGAGAACTCGGTGTGCGTGTGCAGGTGCGCGAACGACACCCGGCTCCCTCCCGATGTGCTTCTCACGACTTTATCCACAAGGCTGTGGAAAATGACAAGGATGTGATTTTACCTCGCCGTGCCCGAACGGGCTAGGAGCGGTATGAGCATCTCGTCGGGGGTCACGCTGCCGTGGGCGCCGATGAGCTGGGTCTCCTGCGGGAGCCCGGGATCGACGAAGGCGACCGGGTCGCGGGCGGCAAGCACCACGTCGCCGATCCGCCTCGGGAGGGTCGGCCCCGGGTCGGGCCCGAGCCACCCGTCGTCGACGAGGTCGGCGGCGGTGAGCACCCAGGCCCTCCCCCCGTACTCGTCCCGGGCCGCCGCCGCCAGGTCGTCCGCGCCCCCACGAACGGCGCGGAGGTAGCGGAAGCGTCCGTCTCCCCAGTACGCGGCGACCAGCGGCGCAACGGGCTCGAGGGACACCCAGCCGTCGGGACCGACGTGGACCTGCCCGTGGTCCGACGTCACGAGCAGCGCCGCCCACGACGGCAGAACCTCGAGCAGATCACCGATGAGGCGGTCGGCGGCGCGTAGCTCGGCTTCGTAAAAGCCGTCGTGGAGGCCGAAGGCGTGCGCAACGGTGTCGACGCCCGGGTAGTAGGCGTACGTGAACGGGGCGCGTTCCTCGACGACGAGGCGTCGCACCCGCTCGACGAGCGTCGAGGTCGACGCCCAGCCGTAGAAGCGGGTGCCGCGCAAGTGGGCCTCGGTGAAGCCCGTGGTGCGGAACTCCGATCGCGTCACCACCGGGACCTCCCGGCCGAAGAACGCCGGGTGCCGCTGCATGTCGAACGGGTCGGGAGGTCGTTGCCCGTCGGCGCGCTGCCAGCGCAAGACGTTGAGCACGGTCCTGTCGACGGGGACCCGGAAGCCCACCAACCCGTGAGCGGCGGGCGTGCGCCCGGTGGTCAGCGACGTGAGTGCGGTCGCAGTCGTCGAGGGCACGACGGTGGTGATCGGTCCGCCGTCCATCTCGGCCAGTACCGGGAGCACGCTGCGGTGCGACTCGATCGCGTTCCAGCCCAGGCCGTCGACGAGAAGAAGGACGACGGCGCGCGTTCCGGGCGGTCGCGGAACCCACGGCGCCGGATCGCCTGCAACGAGCGGTCGGGCGAGTCCGGAAAGCACCGGACCGCGGTATTCGGGCAACACCGGATCGATGAGCCAGGCTAACGCCGGTTCACGGCCCCACCCTGGATATCGTTACTGCCAGTGAAGATGTCCACCAGGGGCGACTACGCGGCCCGAGCGCTGCTGTCGCTCGCGCTCCACGGGACCGAGCGGCCGACCTCGGTGAAGGAGATCGCCGAGCGCACCGGCCTCCCCCAGCCCTACCTCGAGCAGATCCTCCTCGCGATCAAGGGCGCGGGACTGGTGCTTTCGAAGCGCGGCGTGGGCGGGGGGTACGTGCTCGCCCGACCGATGGACAAGATCACGCTCGCCGACATCGTCTCGGCGGTCGAGGGCCCGCTCATCGGTCCGGTGGAGCCGCACGACCACTGCGAGGGGCACTGCGTGCTCCAGGACATCTGGGTATGCGTCTCCGAAGACAACCGCCGCATCCTCGAGGGCTTCACGCTCGCCGACCTCGTCGAGCGCACGCGCGTCGGACACCCGCGCCAGTAGCGCCAGTTCACCGCGTGCCGCCGAGGCCCGCGCGCACCGCCGCCAGGTCGGGTGGGAGCGGTTCCTCGAACTCCAGCTGCACGCCGGTGACCGGATGTTCGAATGCAAGCCGCGCCGCGTGCAGGAACGGGCGATCGAGCACGAGTCGCGGCCGCGCGCCGCCGTACGCCGCGTCACCGACGACCGGGTGGCCGATCGCGGCGAGGTGAACCCGGATCTGATGCGTCCGACCGGTTTCGAGCCGGCATCCGAGCAGCGCGACCTCGGGCCTGCCGTACGTCGCCTCGACCTCGTAAGCGGTTCGGGCGTCGCGCCCACCGGTGCGAACCGCCATCCGGGTGCGTCGGGAGGGCGACCGGCCGATGGGCGCGTCGATCTCGCCGCGCGTGGCCTCCGGATGGCCCCAAACCAACGCGGCGTACCGCCGGTCCACTTCGTGCCGGGACAGTGCGCGCACCAGGCCGTCGTACCCGGCGCGCGAGCGTGCCACGAGCAGCAATCCGCTGGTGTCGCGGTCGAGGCGGTGCACGATCCCGGGGCGGGTCGGGTCACCGACCGCGCCCAGCTCCGGGAAGCGCGCGAGCAGCCCGTTCACCAGCGTGCCGTCGGCGTGCCCGGCGCCGGGATGCACGACGAGGCCGGCCGGTTTGGCGATCACGATGACGTCGGCATCGGCGTGGCGCACGACCACCGGCACCGGTCCCGGTCCCGGCACCGTCGGCACCGGCGGCTCTTCGAGCAGCGCCACCGAGGAACCCTCGCTGAGGCGGGCGCGGGCCGAGGCCGGTTCACCGTCGACGATGACGGTCCCGCCGTCGACGAGCGCCCGCACCTCACGCCGACTCCATCCCGTCAGCAACGCCACCGCCCGGTCGACGCGCTCACCGGCGAGGCTCGCCGGCACTGTGAACCTGTGGGTCATTATCGGGAGTGACGCCACCCGAACAGGATCAGCAGGATCGCGCCGATCGTGATCGCGGAGTCGGCGACGTTGAAGCTCGGCCAGGGCCCGAGCACCACGAAGTCGACAACCGCGCCGCGCAGGAACCCAGGGGCGCGAAAGACACGGTCGCACAAGTTTCCCAGCGCTCCGGCCAGGAGCAATGACAACGCAATGACCGTCACCGTGTCGGTTGTCCGCTGCACCGTGCGCACGAGCACGACCGTCACGACGATCGCAGCCACCGCGAGCACCGGGGTGAACGTCTGGAAGATGCTGAACGCGCCCCCGGTGTTCCGGCTCAGGCGCAGCTGAATCGTCTCTCCTGCGATGAGCGCGGGCCCCTCGGAGAGGGTTGCGACGACGATCGCCTTGGTGATCTGGTCGAGCGCGACGACGCCCAGAACGATGGCAATCGGGAGCCACGGCCACCGGCGGGTAGCGGTCTCGCCGGTGCTCGGGGTCTCAGCGGCGGCGCTCTCCACGGGCCTTGCAGTCGACACAGAGCTCCGTCCAGGGGATGACCTCGAGGCGCGCCACCGGGATGCGGGCACCGCAGCTCACGCAGACCCCGTATTTGCCGGCGTCCATGCGCGCGATCGCGTCGTCGATGTCTTCGACGGTCTGGCGTTCGGATGCCGCCTGCACGAGGTCGCGCTCGCGCTCGATGGTAACGGTGTCGCCCTCGCCCGACTCCTCGTCGAACTGGGTGTCACCCGGCTCGCGCTCGGTCGCCAGCACCTCCGCTTCGGCCTCGAGGTCCTCGGCGGTCTGCAGATGGCGGTGGCGGGCCTCTCGGAGGAGCGCCCGCAGCCGCTCGAGCTGGCGGGCCGACAGCGGCGGTCCCGAGGGGCGCCTGGGCAAGGCCTTCGCCTTGGGCGGGGGACGGCTCGGGGTCGCCTTGGCCGGCGCCGTGCTCGCCGCCTTGGCCGGCTTGGTGTCGACGGCTTTGGCGGGCTTGGTGGGCCTCGCCGCCCGGCCGACGGCCTTCTTCGCGGACACCGTGCTCTTGGTCGCCTTGGCCGGTGGCTTGTGCGCCACGGTCGCGCCCCGGGCGCCGCTCTGCGCGGCGGGTTTGCGAACGGTCGCCTTCGCCTTCTTGGCCGGCTGCTTCTTCGCCGGCTTCCGGGCCGGTCGGGCCGCGGGCTTCTTTCCGGCCTTGGCCATCGTGGGCGTGACCTCTGCTTCCCTCGCTCTGCTTCCCTCGCTCGCTGACGCCTGCTGCGCCCCCGGAAACAACCGCGAACCGGTCGTATTCCTCGCGCGGCGCGACCGCTCGGAGGGCCTGGCGGATCAGACAGCTTACCCGGTCGAGAACGCCTGAATTGGCGCCCGGTTCGCGGACATCGCGCCGGTAGGGTCTTCGCATGCCCTTCGAGCCGGTCGACGCCGCGGTCGACCTCGTGGCCCTCGAAGCGCGCGTGCTCCAGCGATGGCGCGACGACGACGTCTTCGAGGAGAGCCTCCGACGCCGCAAGGGCTCGCCCGAGTGGGTGTTCTACGAAGGTCCCCCGACCGCCAACGGGCCACCCGGTCTCCACCACGTGTGGGCGCGGTCGTTCAAGGACCTCTACCCACGTTTCGCCACCATGCGCGGTCGCTACGTACCCCGCAAGGGCGGGTGGGATTGCCACGGTCTCCCCGTGGAGCTGCAAGTCGAAAAGGAGCTCGGGTTCAGCGGCAAGCACGAGATCGAGGCCTACGGCATCGAGGCGTTCAACCAGCGTTGCCGCGACTCCGTCTACCGGTACGTCGAGGACTGGTCGGCCCTCACCACCCGGATCGGGATGTGGCTCGACACCAAGGACGCGTACTGGACGCTCACCAACGAGTACATCGAGAGCGTCTGGTGGCACATCAACAAGATGTGGGACGACGACCTCATCTACGAGGGCTTCAAGGTCGTTCCCTATTGCGGCCGTTGCGGCACCGCGCTCTCGAGCCACGAGGTCGCGCTCGGTTACCGGGACCTCACCGAGGCCTCGGTGTACGTGCGTTTCCCCGTCACCGGGGCCGACTTCGACCTCGTCGTGTGGACGACGACGCCATGGACGTTGATCTCCAACGTCGCGGTCGCGGTCGGACCCGACATCGAGTACGTGCGGGTCAGGGCGCCCGCGGGCCGAGATCTGGTGTTGGCAGCATCCCGGGTCGGCGCGGTCCTGGGCGACGACGCCGAGGTGGTCGAGCCGGTGACGGTCACCGATCTCGCCGGGTTGCACTACGAGCGCCCTTTCGCCCTCCTCCCCCTCGCCGACGACGCCGCCCGGGTGGTGGTCGCCGACTTCGTCACGGTCGAGAATGGTTCCGGCCTCGTGCACCTGGCACCGGCGTTCGGCGAGATCGACCGCGAGCTCGCCGAGCGCGAGGGACTTCCGACCCTGAATCCGGTCAACGCGGAAGCCCGCTTCGACGACTCGGTGGCGCAGTGCGCAGGCCAGTTCGTGAAGGACGCCGACCCCGCCATCATCGACTCGCTGATCGCGGCTGGAAGGCTCGTCGCGATAGTCGACTACACGCACTCCTACCCCCACTGCTGGCGCTGCGCGACACCGCTCATCTACTGGGCCAAGCCCACGTGGTTCGCACGCACCTCCGCGCACAAGGACGCTTTGTTGCGCGAGAACGAGTCGATCAACTGGCACCCCGACCATCTCAAGCACGGTCGTTTCGGCGACTGGCTCGCCAACAATGTCGACTGGGCGCTGTCGCGCGACCGTTTCTGGGGAACGCCGCTTCCGATCTGGCGTTGCGCGGCGTGCGACACCGACACCTGCGTCGGCTCCGTCGGAGAGCTCAGTCAGCTCGCGGGGCGCGATCTCAGCGATCTCGAGCTTCACCGCCCGTACGTCGACGAAGTGGCGATCCGCTGTCCTGGCTGCGCCGAGCCCGCCCGCCGGGTCGCGCCGGTCCTCGACGCGTGGTTCGACTCGGGCGCGATGCCGGCGTCGCAGTACCACTATCCGTTCGAACACTCCGACTTGTTCGAGCGTCGCTTTCCGGCCGACTTCATTTGCGAGGCGATCGACCAGACGCGGGGATGGTTCTACTCACTGCTTGCAGTCAACACGCTGACGTTCGGCCGGTCGCCGTACCGCCACGTCGTCAGCCTCGCCCACATCGTCGATCGCGACGGGCGCAAGATGTCGAAGTCGATCGGGAACGTCATCGATCCGTGGACGATCCTGCGGTCGAAGGGCGCCGACGCGTTGCGCTGGTACTTCTTCTCCAGCGGTTCGCCGTGGTCGAGCCATCGCGTCTACGAGGACGGCATCGACGAATCGACGCGGCGGTTCCTCCTGACGATTTGGAACACGTACTCGTTCGCGGTCACCTACGCCAACCTGGACGGCTGGGTGCCGGGCGGGACCGCGACACCAACCCACGTCCTCGACCGGTGGGCCCGTAGCCGGCTGCACGGCACCATCGCGGAGGTCACCGGCGCCCTCGAGGTCTTCGATTCGCTGCGGGCAGCCCGGGCCCTGGAGCGGTTCGTCGACGACCTGTCCAACTGGTACGTGCGTCAGTCGCGGCCGCGTTTCTGGAAGTCGGCCGATCCCGCCGCGCACGCGACGCTCCACGAGTGCCTGCTGCGCGTCTGCGAGTTGCTGGCGCCGTTCTGTCCCTTCGTTGCCGACGAGATGCACCGCAACCTGGCCCGGGCCGACGGCGAGTCGGTGCACCTCGCCGACTGGCCCGCAACCGACGCCGCCGCTCGCGACACCGCGCTCGAGGCCGAGATGACCCTCGCGCGCGATCTCGTGTCGTTGGGTCGAGCAGCCCGCACCGACGCCAAGCTCAGGGTCCGTCAACCGCTGCGGCGCGCGCTGCTCCTCGTGCCCCGTGGCGCCGAGCTCTCCGACGCCGTCGCCGCCGAGGTCGCCGACGCGCTGAATGTGAAGCGACTCGAACCGGTCGCGACCCTCGAGGGCCTCCTCGACTATTCGATAGTTCCCAACTTCCGCCGGCTCGGCCCGCGCCTCGGACCGCAGATGGCGGCAGTGAAGGATGCGCTGGCGGACGCGGATTCGGACGCGGTGCGCGCCACACTCGAAGAGAACGGCCGCTACGAGCTGGCGCTGCCCGGCGGCACGACGGTCGCGCTCGACGCCGACGACGTCGAAGTCCGGGCGGTTTCCCACGAAGAGCTCGTCCTCGCCCAGGCCGGGGGCGTGGCGGTCGCGCTCGACACCCACCTCGACGACGACCTCCGCCTCGAGGGCATCGCGCGCGAGCTGATTCGGTCAGTCAACGACGCCCGGAAGGAACGTGGGCTCGCGCTCTCCGATCGGGTGCGGGTAACGCTCGGGGCAACCGGTGCGGTCGCCGAGGCGGCCCGCCGTCACGCCGGTCACATCGCGGCCGAGGTGCTCGCGGTCGATCTCGAGATCGACGAGCGCAGCGGCGGCGAGGAGCGGCTGGTCGGCGCCGAGACGGTTCGGGTCGGGCTCGAGCGGGCCTAACCGCGGCGGCGACGGCGGCGCCGGGGGCCGGGGTCGGTGCGGTCCTGGTCGAAGAAATCGTTGCTCTCGTCGCGGGGGCCGAGCGGCGCTTCGTCGCTGACCGCCTCGCGCAGGGTGGCGAAGAACGCGTCGTCGTCGAGGACCTCTGAATCCACCGGCTCGTCGGGCTCGACGAAGTCGTAGAGGCCGGCCGACTGTTCGCGACCGGTGCCTTCCTCGCGGCCGGCGATGCGCACCGGTCCCGACGTCCAATCGGGGGGAACCTCGGATTGGTCGAAGGCGACCGGGTCCGGCGCGACAGGCGCGGGCTCGGGTTCGGCGAGGGGCTCGACCGCGTCGATCGCCGAGGTCGCGGCGCTCGCCGACCACGTCTCCTCGCTCGCGGCCGGGCCCTCGTCGGGCTCGGGCACCGCGACCTCGTGAAGCTCGGGGCGGGCCGCCGTCGAGTCGAGGCGTTCGAGACCGGCCAGCTCGCCTTCGAACACGCGGCGGACACGGGATCGCGCCTCTTCCCCATAGGACTCGAGGG
>JBOGFL010000581.1:0-1975 GCA_050743285.1 Acidimicrobiia bacterium | reverse complement strand
GTCGAACTGTCGCCGCTCGCGTGCGTAGTCGACAGCCTGCTCGGTGGCGGCGGCAGCCATGCCGACGAGATACGCGCCGGTGAGCGCCGCGCCGGAACGGCGGGCCGCGGCGGCTGCCCCGGCGTCGCCGACGCGTTCACCAGCCGGAAGCGCGGCGATTCGAGTGATCGGAGTGAGGGCATCGAGCGGCCAGTCGACCGGCTCGCCGCCGAGCGCGCGCGGGTCGACGCGCGCGATTCCGCCATCGGTGAGCACGAGCAGGGCATCCAAGGTGTCGAGGTGCTCGACGACGAGGGGCTCGCGCGGCTCGATCCCGCCGACGACGCCATCGACCGCGAGCGGGACCGACACGCAGCCCCACACCAGCGGGCCGGGCACCAGCGCCCGTCCGAGTTCCTCCAGGGCGACCACCCGGTCCGCACACAAGAGGTCGGGATCGAAAAGGCCGAAGTCGGCCAGCTCGGTCCACATCGACCGCTCGAAGCCGTCACGCACGCGGTCCATCGGAAAGCGGCCGTCGCAAAGTTTGCGGACGCCTTCCTGCAGCGAGACCTGATCGTCCGAGAGGTCGAAGTTCACGTGTTCGCCATTTCGCCGCGCGGCTCTCTCGGGAGACCCAGCAGGCGCTCGCCGATGATGTTGCGCTGGATCTGCGAGCTCCCCGCCGCGATCGGGAGCGCGAGCGTGCGCAGACGTTCGCGCACGTAGTCGCCGACATCGAAGACGTCGGCGATCGACAGGGCAGTCCGGTCGAGGACCTGCATGGCGAGGTTGTCGAGCGCGTCACGCGCTTCGGAGTAGGCAAGCTTCAGCACCACTGCGCCGGGACCGGGGTCGCCCGTGTTCTGTGCTCGTGTCACGTTTCGCTTGGTAAGCGCCCACAGGCCGTCGAAGTGGGCGATGACGCGGCCAAGCTCGCGCGCGTCGGCCGGGTTCTTGATGAACACGGCCAGGTTGAGCGCCTGCCGGCGGGCATCCATCAGGTCGCCCACGAACGCAGTTCCCCGCTCGAAGCTCAGTGTGACCTGCGTGACGCGCCACCCGTCGTTCTCCGCCCCGACCCGGTTCTCGACCGGAACCCGGACATCGTCGAGAAACACCTCGCAGAACTCGGATGAGCCCAGCGCGGTACGGATCGGGCGGATCTCGATGCCCGGCGCGTCCATCGGCAGGATCAGCCAACTTATCCCCCGGTGCCGCGGGGCGTCAGGATCGGTCCGTACGAGAAACTCGCCGACGTCGGCGAGCTGGGCGAACGAGCTCCAGATCTTCTGGCCGTTCACCACGTAGTCGTCCCCGTCTCGCACCGCGCGAGTGCGGAGCGAGGCCAGGTCTGAGCCGGCACCAGGCTCGGAGAAGCCCTGGCACCAGACCTCTTCGCCACGCAGAATCTTCGGCAGGTGACGGCGTTTTTGCGCGTCACTGCCTTCGACGACGAGGGTCGGACCCGCGTGCAGGAGCCCGACGAAGTTGACACCGACGTACGGCGCGCCCGCACGGGTCGTCTCCTCGAGGAACACGAGCTCCTCGCTCGGCGACGCGTCCCGTCCCCCGTACTCCCGGGGCCAGCTGATGCCCGCGTAGCCGGCATCGTGGAGACGGCGTTGCCAGTCGGTGTCGAAGACGCGCCGCCTCGCCCAGTCGCCACGCGCCGGCGGTGGCGGCAGCTTCGGGAGGTTCGCGTCCAGCCACCTGCGCAGCTCGGCGCGGAAGGCAGCGTCGGCCTCTGAGTCCCGCAAATCCACGGTCGGAAGTGTAGGGCTAGCATTTGACGAACCGTCAGGTCCTCGGGAGGTCCGCCCCATGCCGCCGACCACGCGCATCGTATCCGCCGACGCCCACGTGCTCGAGCCCCCCGACATCTGGGAGAACTTCCTCCCGTCGCAGTTTCTCGAGAAGGCACCCAAGCTGGTGCACGACGACAAGGGCGGCGACGCGTGGTCAGTCTCGTTCGGACCCCCCGACCCGATCGGCC
>JBOGFL010000580.1:0-12148 GCA_050743285.1 Acidimicrobiia bacterium | reverse complement strand
CGGCGCGGGCCGCGCGCGATGCGGGCGCGACCGTGTTGTCGCTGGGTCGCACCTTCGGGGTCGGTGCCGCCCTCCGCGCCGCCTACGTCTACGCGGAACAGCACGAATACGACGTTGCGGTCGTGATGGCCGGCAACAACAAGGACTCGCCCGAGGAGATGCCGACCCTCCTCGACCCGATCGCCGCCGGGTCCGCCGACCTCGTGCAGGGTTCCCGGTATTTGCGGCGCCACGCCGACTACGGCGACATGCCGGCCTACCGCCGGATCGCAACCCGGGTGCACCCGCGCCTGTTCTCGTGGGTCTCCGGTCAGCGCGTCACCGACTCGACGAACGGGTTTCGGGCCGTCACCACCGCGCTGCTCCGTGACAATCGCGTCGACCTGCGCGCCCGGAGGCTCGACGAGTACGAGCTCGAGCCCTACCTGTTCCTGCTCGCGATCCGCCTCGGATTCCGGGTGCAGGAGGTGCCGGTGACCAAGGTCTATCCGCCCAGGCAGGTGGGGCAGACCAAGATGAAGCCGGTGACGGGCTGGTGGTCGATCCTGCGACCGCTGCTGTGGGCCGCGCTCGACGGACGGGGCACGAGGCGGACCGGGGGTGCATCGTGATCGGGATCGCCGTCGTCGGCGCCGGCCACTGGGGCCCGAACCTCATCCGCGCCCTCGATGACTCCCCGCACGCGGGGGTCCGGTGGGTCGTCGACCGCGACGTGAGCCGATTGGCCCAGGTGGAGATCCGCTTCCCCGGGATCCGCACCGCTCAGGTGCCCGACGAGCTGTGGACCGCCGACGACGTCGACGCGGTGGTGATTGCCACGCCGACGAGCACGCACGCCGACCTGGCCGAGGCGGCGCTACGCGCCGGCAAGCACGTGTTGGTGGAGAAGCCGATCACCGACGACGCCGCCCGCGCCGCCGAGATCACCGAGCTCGCCCGCGCGTCGGGGCTCGTGCTGATGGTCGGGCACGTGCTTCTTTTCCACGGTGGCGTCCAGGCGGTGCGGCAGCTCGTCGAGGACGGAGAACTGGGCCGGATCTTCCACGTCTCGATGGTGCGGACCAACCTCGGGCCGATCCGGGTCGACGTGGACGCGGCCTGGGACCTGGCCTCGCACGACATCTCGATCGCGAACTACTGGCTCGGGGCGGGGCCGGGATCGGCATCGGCCATCGGCGGGAGCTGGATCAATCCGGGTCTCGCGGATGCCGTGTTCATGACGCTTCGCTATCCCAAAGAGATCCTCGTCAACCTGCACGTCTCGTGGCTCAACCCGCGAAAGGTGCGCGACATCACCGTCGTCGGCGACCGGAAGATGTTGACCTTCGACGACATGAACCTCACCGAACCGTTGCGGATCTACGACAAGGGCGTGAGTGTCGAGCGGGTGTCGCCCGAATGGGTCGACACCTTCGGCTCGTTCCGCGCCAGCGTCCGTGAGGGCACGATCGTCATCCCGAAGGTCCCGCTCGGGGAGCCGTTGCGGTCGGAGTGCGGGCACTTCGTCGAGTGCGTGCGGCTGGGCAAACAGCCGCTCTCCGACGGAGAGTTCGGGACCGAAGTCGTCCGCGTCCTCGAAGCGATCAACCGCTCGATGGCCAACGGTGGGCGGGAGGAACAGTTGTGATGGACGCCCGCCGCAGGCGCGCTCGTTCGAAGGACGGCGGGCGGGGGGAAGGGGAGGTTGCCGAACCGATCCCGCTCGTCGATCTCTCGATCCAGCAGGGTGAGGTGGCGGACGAGGTCGCAGCCGGTTGGGCGCGAGTCGTCGATGACAATGCCTTCATCCTCGGCGAGGACGTCGCCGAGTTCGAACGGGAGTACGCGGCCGCGATCGGTGTCGCCCACTGCGTCGGGGTCGGCAATGGCACCGACGGGTTGGAGCTCTCCCTGCGAGCGCTCGGGATCGGCCCCGGTGACGAGGTGATCGTTCCCGTCAACTCGTTCGTCGCCAGCGCGCTGGCCGTGCGCCGTGCCGGGGCGGTGCCGGTCTTCGTCGACGCCGACCCCGAGTACCTCCTGATCGACCCGGATGAGGTGAAGCGGAAGCTGGGGCCGGGGGTTCGCGCGGTGATGCCCGTCGACCTCTTCGGGCAGGTCGCGCCCATGGCCGAGCTCGGCTCCCTCGCATCGGGCGCCGGGCTCGACGTGGTCGAGGACGCGGCGCAATCACACCTCGCGGCCCAGAACAAGCGCCGGGCCGGTTCGTTCGGCGCGGTGGCGGCGACGAGCTTCTATCCCGGCAAGAACCTCGGCGCCTACGGCGACGGTGGCGCGGTTCTCACCGACGACGACGCGCTCGCGGTCCGCGTCCGTGTTCTGAGGAACTACGGGAGCGACGATCAGTACGATCACCCCGAGACCGGGTTCAACTCCCGTCTCGACACGGTCCACGCCGTCGTTCTGCGGGCGAAGCTCCGCCGGCTCGAGCGCTGGAACGAACAGCGGCGAATCGCGGCTCGTCGTTACGAGGCGCTGCTCGCGGACCTCGAGGAGGTGCGCCTGCCCACCACCCGGCCCGGGAATCTCCACGTCTGGCACCTCTACGTGGTGCGCGTGCCGCGCCGCGATGCCGCGCTGCGGGCGCTGCGCGAGCAGGGCATCCACGCCGGTATTCACTACCCGGTTCCGATCCACCTCCACGGCGCGTTCGCCGACCTCGGGTACGGGCGCGGCGATTTCCCGGTCGCCGAGGCCGCCGCCATGGAGATCCTGTCGCTGCCCATCTATCCGGGCATCGAATCCGCGCAGCAGGAACGGATCGCCGAGGCGCTCGGCCAGGCGCTGGCCCGGCGATGAACGCTGTCCGCGGGGTGTTCGTCCACGAGCGGGCGCTCTGTGAGAGCACCGACGTGGGCGCCGGGACCCGGGTCTGGGCGTTCGCGCACGTCATGGAAGGCGCACGGGTCGGCCGCGACTGCAACGTGTGCGACCACGTGTTCATCGAGGGTGGCGCGGTGGTCGGTGACCGTGTCACCGTGAAGAACAACGTGCTCCTCTGGGACGGCGTCGAGGTCGGTGACGACGTCTTCCTCGGGCCGAACGTGGTGTTCACCAACGATCTCGATCCGCGCGCCGCGTTCAAGAAGTCGAGCGCCGACCTGCTCTCCACGACCGTGGGCAGTGGCGCCACGATTGGCGCCAGCAGCACGATCCTGGCCGGCATCACGATCCATCCGAACGCGTTCGTCGGGGCCGGTGCGGTAGTCACGAGCGACGTCGCGGCCCACGCCCTGGTCTTCGGCAACCCGGCCGCCCGCGTCGGGTGGGTGTGCGAGTGCGGCCGCCGGCTCAACGCCGCGCTGTCGTGTGAGTGCGGGCGCGGCTATCAGGTTGGTGACGAGCGCGCCGGTCTCGTCCCGGTCGACTGATCTCTGTCGGGACATGCGTACTCGACGACCCGCAAGCGATCGTCGAGTTGGTCGCCGCCACGCGGGTGGCCGGCTATGAGCACCGTGCCCTCGTCGGCCGGATCGATGAGGTACCAGTCGTCGAGGTGCAGTTCGGTCACGTCGGTGCGCTCGGCCGCGACGTCGACGCCTTCGCGCTCCAACCGCAGGATCACCGCCCACGCCAGCCACTTCCCGCCGTTCCCGATGCGAACGCGAATCGGCCCGCATTCGGAGCCGGCCACGGCCTCGTCGGCGACGTCGAGCGCGTGGTCGACGATGGCGGCGCGCCGACCGCGCTCGGGCTCGGCCGAGAGCCCGTCGATGTTCGCGATCGCCAGCCCGACGAGAACGAGCAGCGTGGCGATCAGGACCGCCCCTTTCGTCTTGGGGTCGCTCATCCACCTCCGAGGGGGTTCGTCGACGCCGAGGCGGATGACGGCGACGCCGGCGGTGATCCACAACGGGATCCCGAGGGCCGCGACCCACGCGGTCAGATAGAGGAGGAGCGAACCGGTGACGCGGGTCAATGAGTACGCCGCGACCAGCCACGCGGCCCCGGTCAGGGTCGCCAGCGCGAGTAGGTCCCACCAGCGCCGCCGGACGGCGATCGCGGCGGCGGCGGCGAGGGCCGCCGCGCTCAACAGCGCGGTCCAGTGCCAAGTCCGGGTGCTCGACCGTCCCGGAGTCTCACGGTTCCCGACTGCGGTCCCGGCGATCACACCGACCTCGGCCGAAGCGACGTCGAGCGACTGACGGAATCCGTGCTCGGACTCCGAATCGCGCCAGTACGACACCAGATTCCCGACGTTCCCGGGCTCGTGCGCGAACTGCTCCACGACCGGCAGGACCCAGAGCGCCGCCGCCACCGCCGCCGCCACGAGTCCGACGGCGGTCGCCTGCCGGCGCCGCTGGTGCCCCTCCTTGTCGCGGGCGAGCGCGAGGACGGCGATCACGATTCCGGCTCCCGAGACGACCAGCACGGTCGGCAGGTAGGCGACATGCGTCTGCACCACGAAGCTGGCGACGCCGACGAGCGCCGGAAACGCCCAGAGGTCGCGGCAGGCGACCGACCAGGCCAGCAGCACCGTGAGCGCGAAGGGAAGGATCGTCACCCACGGGTTCCAGACGTCGGCGACGACGCGGCCGGTGGCGTACACGAACAGGCTGACCACGACGAGGGTCCACAGCAGGAGCGGTCGCCCCCCGCGCCGGTACGCGATCCACGCGATCCCGGCCGCGGCCGCCCCGGTGATGATGGCGCCGCCGATCGAGATGCCGAACGAGCTCGCGCCCGAGAGCCGGTAAGGAAGCGCAAGAAGGTAGAAGAGCGCAGGCCCCGGGTGGTGCCAGCCGAAGCGCGAGTACGGGCCGAGGAGCACCGGGTGGGACCCGACGTCGTCGGTGGCGAGTTCGATGAGCGCGAGGTCGCCCCACCGGTGATCCACCGATCGCACCGTGTCGGCGATCGCGGCGGCGGCGAACGGCGCCAACGCCACGAACGTGGCGAGGAGAGCCAGATAGCGGCGCACCCAGGAAGTCGCGCCTGCGAGCAAGATTGGCGACGCTACCGGGTCACACTTTCTGGGAACGGTCGGCCCGGGCGAGCAGGTCGCGGTCGCCCGCGCTGTCGCCGTATGCCCAGACGAACGCGGGCTGATCGTCGCCGAGCCATTCCTCGAGCCGTCGCACCTTCTCGGGGCCGCGCACGTTGGCGCCGACGAGGCCGCCGGTCAAGCGCCCGTCGGGTCCGACCTCCAGCTCGGTGGCCAGGACTGCGTCGAAGCCGAGCTGCTCGGCGACCGCGTCGAGGTAGTGGGTCAGCGACGCCGACACGAGCACGAGCTCGTGGTCCTGCCCGCGGTGCCACGTGATCCGCGCCCGGGCGTCGTCGCGCAGGCGACGGGCGACGATGTCGTCGGCGAATTGCCGTCCCGCCTCCCGCATCTCGGTGTCGGACCGGCCGGCAACCGTCCGGCGCAGCAGCCGCTCCTTCGCGTCTTCTCGGCGCCGCTCGTCGAGCGCGGCACCAACCAGCCACGGGCTGATCGCGGCGGCCGCCGCGGCAATCTTCACCGGCCCGCACACCGTCATCAGGAACGGCACCACCGTGTCGCGCCGCGTGAGCGTCCCGTCGAAATCGAACGCCGCGACGGTCCTCATGTCTCGTCAGTGCGTTTGGCGTCGCCGGAAGCGGATATTCCGCCCTTTGCGACGCCAAGACGAGGGCGCGATCTCACAGGGGGAGGCGGCGGAAGACGGGGCGGGGGAGATGGCGCAGGCCCGACATCACGTAGCGGAGGGCGCCGGGAACCCAGACCGTCGGGGCGCCGCGCTCGAGGCCCTTCGCGATCGCGGCCGCGACCGCTTCCGGCGTTGTCGACAGCGGTGCGGGATCGAGGCCTTCGGTCATCTTGGTGTGTACGAACCCGGGGCGCACGACCATCACCCGTACGCCGGTCTCCGACAGCGCGTCGCCCATGCCCTGGAAGAAGGCGTCGAGGCCTGCCTTCGACGCGCCGTACACGAAATTCGAGCGGCGGGCCCGCTCGCCCGCCACCGACGACATGACCACGAGCACCCCGTGCCCTTGGGTCTGCAGCCGGTTGGCGACCGGAACACCCACCGACACCGCGCCCAGAAGGTTCGTCCGCATCACGTCGACCGCGGTGGAGCCGTCGACGCGGGCGCGCTCCTCGTCACCGAGGACGCCGAACGCAAGCAACACAAGGTCGAAGTCTCCGAAGCGGTCGAACGCGTCGGCGACGACAGCGTCGTGAGTATCGGTGGCGTGAGCGTCGAACGCGATCGCCTCGCACGTGGTTGCGCCGAGTGCGCGCAGCTCGTCGACGCGGCCGGCCAACATCGCGGGTTTCCGGGCTGCGAGCACAACTGTGCGGGCGCGCCGGGCCACCAAGGCGCGGGCAGTTGCGAGACCGATCTCCGAGCCGCCCCCGAGCACGAGGACCGATTGCACCGCACCGAGCGCGTCCTGCACCGCGATGCCGATCAGACCAGGCCCAGCCGGCGGGCCAGGTCGGACTGGAGCACGCCGGTCGGGTCGACACGGGCCCGGACCTCCCGGAACTTGTCGAGCCCCGGGTACATCAGCGGGAGGAGGTCGGGCCGCAGGCGCGAGTCCTTGGCGAGATACACGCGGCCGCCGGCATCTGCGATGAGCCCGTCGAGCTCGTCGAGCAGGGCGCCCAGGCCCGGCGTCGCGGCCGGGACGTCGAGGGCGAGCGTCCAGCCGGGCATGGGAAACGAGAGGGGGCCGGGGTTGCCCGGACCGAAGCGCTTCAGCACCGCGAGAAAGGACGCGCACCGGGCATCGCTGAGCCGCTCCAGTGAACGGCGCACGGCCTCGTGCTCGTGCGCGGGCACGACGTACTGGTATTGGAGGAAACCGCGGCGGCCATAGAGCCGGTTCCAGCCCCTGACGCCGTCGAGCGGGTGGAAGAAGGACGAGATCGTCTCGAGGTGGCCGCGCCGGAGGCGGGGGGCGCGCCGGAACCAGAACTCGTTGAACGCTCGAACCGAGAACCGGTTCAACAACCCGGTGGGAACCCACGGCGGCGCGGCCAGTCGGGTGCGGGGATCGAAGCCCCGGTCCCGGGTGCGCGCCGGTACCGCCGACAGCGGCGCGTGGTCGCCGCGGGCGAGCACCGAGCGGCCCAAGCTGCCGCCTCGCGCCAGGCTGTCGATCCACGCCACCGAATAGCGGTAGCCGTCGTCCCCGGCCACCATGCGCGCCATCACGTCGTCGAGGTCGTGGGCGCGTTCGGTGTCAACAAGCATCAGCGCGGTTTCGGTAGGAAGGAGTCGCATCGTGACCTCGGTCGCGATGCCCGTCAGTCCCATCCCGCCCGCGGTCGCCCAGAACAACTCGGGATCGGAGTCGGGGGTGACCTCGACGACGCCCTTGGGCGAGCGCAGCGTGAACCGCTCGATGTGGTTGGCGAAGCTGCCATCCCCGTGGTGGTTCTTGCCGTGGATGTCGGCGGCCAGGGCGCCGCCCACGGTGACGTGCCGTGTCCCCGGCGTCACCGGCACGAACCAGCCGAGCGGCAACAGGAGCCGCATGAGGGCGTCGAGGCTGGCGCCGGCCTCGACGCGCGCCGAACCCGCGTGGAGGTCGAGTCCGAGGACCCGGTCGAGCCCGGTCGCGTCGACGACGGTGCCGCCCGCGTTCTGGGCGGCGTCGCCGTAGCTACGTCCGAGTCCGCGTGCGATGACCCCGCGTCGTCCGGCGTGGGCAAGTTCGTCGTCGACGTCGGCGCTCCGTGCCGCGGTGGCGACGGTCGCCGCGGTGGGCGCGGTCCGCCCCCAGCCGGTGAGCAGCTCTGGGTCAGCCAAGAGCCACGCCGAGGGCGAAGCACACGATCCATGCCGCGCCGAGGATCTGGAGCTGGCGGTCTCCGAGGACGAGCTCTTCGGGCGCGCCGCCGCGTCCCTGGTCGATGAGGAGCGCGTAGCGGAGGACGGCGAGCACGAACGGGACAATCGACAACCGGTACCACAGCTCGTTGCCGACGAGGTCGGCGCGCTCGAACGCCCAGAGGCAGTAGGCGGTGACCGCGACGCCGGCCGCCACCGCGCGCACGAAACCGAGATACGCCGCTGAGTACTCGCCGAGCGTCGCCCGATGTGCCGCCGAGTCGTCGCCGAGCTCGAGGTGCTCGGCGTAGCGCTTCCCGGTGACGATGAACAGCGAACCAGCCCCCGCAACGATCAAGAACCAGTCGGAGAGCGCAACGCCGGTGGCGGCGCCACCGGCAATTGCCCGCAGTACGAAGCCGGCCGCGACGGCGGCGATGTCGATGACCGCCTGGTGTTTCAGCCAGGCGCTGTACGCGAACGTCAACGCGACGTAACCGGCAACGACCGCGACCAGCTTGCCGGAGTTCAGCGGCGCGCTGATCCCGAGGGCAACGACGATGAGCGCGATGCCCGTGACCGTTGCCGTCCCGCGCCCGAGCGCGCCGGAGGCGACGGGCCGGTTTCGCTTGACGGGGTGATGACGGTCGGCGCCGGCGTCGAGGACGTCGTTGAGGAAGTAGATGCCGCTGGCGGCCAGGCAGAACGCGATGAACGCGACAATCGTGCGCGCCAGGTCGGCGGGCTCGTCGAGGACGCCGGCCGCTCCGGGCGCCGCGAACACGAGCACGTTCTTCAGCCACTGGCGGGGCCGGGCGGTCCGCACCAGCGCGCGGATTCGAGACGAAGCGGGCGGGCTCGCGACCGCGGCATCTGCGCGCGCGGCCACACGGTTGCGCGGGGCAACGGCCATTACGAAAATGGTAGGTGGCGCGCCAACCGCGCGCCTCATTGCGGGGACCACGGCGCGTCGAAGCGCTCCGCAGTTGGGCGGAGGGGCGGCGGTGGGCCGGGGGAAGGGGTACTGAGGAGCATCGAGGCCCGTAGACTCAGGGTGATGCCGAAGGTGTACACGCGCACCGGTGACGACGGAACCACGGGTCTGTTGTTCGGCGGGCGCGTGAACAAGGACGATTCGGGCCCGGCGGCGTACGGTGCCGTCGACGAGGCGGTGTCCGCTCTGGGTTTGGCGCGAGCGACTGTCGATCGCGACACCGAGCTGGACAAGCTGCTGATCCAGCTCGAGCGCGAGCTGTTCGTCGTCGGAGCCGAATTGGCGACCGATCCGGCCAACCGCCCCAAGCTCGAGCCGGGCGTCTCGCTCGTCACCGAAGCGATGGTGGAGGCGCTCGAGCCGGTCATCGACGAATTGACGAGGCGCTTCGATCCGCCCAAGGAGTTCGTGCTGCCGGGCGAGACGCCTACCGCGGCCGCGCTCGATCTCGCCCGCACGATTGTTCGCCGCGCCGAGCGCGAAGCGGTGCGAGCGGCTCGCAACGGATGGCTCGACGGCAGCCAGGTCGTGCCGTACCTGAACCGGCTCGCCGACCTCGTGTACACGCTCGCTCGCTGGCAGGAGGGCGAGGCGCGCCCGGTGCGGGTCAAGGAGTCGTCCTCGGGGAGGAGCTCGTGACGATCACGTTCTCAGTGTCGAGTGGGGCCGCCGGTGCCACGGCGGCCGAGTTGCTCGCGGTCCCGATCCTCGCGGGTCGCGCGCTCGGACCGGGCGCCGAAGCCGTCGACGCCGCCCTCGACGGAACCCTCGCCAGCTTCATGGAGGAGGCCGGGCTCGAGGGGAAGCCGGGAGAGACGCTCGTGATCCCGACGCCCACCGGTTTGCGGGCCAAGGCCGCCCTGCTCGTGGGTGTCGGTGATCCGGAGAAGCTCACCCTCGACGGGGTTCGCCGGGCGGGCGCCGCGGTCGCTCGCAAGGCAACCAAGGCCGGCACGGTTGCCACGACGCTGGCCGAGCTCTCCGACCTCGCCGGGCTCGAACGGACCGGCACCGCCCAGGCACTGGCCGAAGGCGTCGCGCTCGGTTCGTACCAGTTCCTCCGCTACAAGAAAGACCCGAAGCCCTCGAAGTTGCGGCGGGTCACATTGCTCGGCGGCGGCGGTGCACGCGTACGCGACGCGCTCGAGCGAGGCGCCAAGATTGCGGGCGCGGTCGCGTGGGCCCGCGACATGGTGAACGAGCCGGCGCGCGAGAAGCCTCCGGCAACGTTCGTGAGCGAGTCCCGCAAGCGGCTGCGCGGCACCGGGGTCACGGTGAAGGTGCTCGGCGCGGCGGAGCTGAAGGCCGAGCGCATGGGCGGCGTGATCGGTGTCGGGCAGGGCTCTGAGCGCCCGCCGCGCTTCATGAAGCTCACGTACGCGCCGGCGCGGTCGAAGGGAACGCTCGCACTGGTCGGCAAGGGCGTCGTGTTCGACTCCGGCGGACTCTCGTTGAAGACCTCGGCCGGGATGGAGACGATGAAGACCGACATGAGCGGCGCGGCCGCGGTCGTGGCGGCGATGTCGGTCCTGCCGGAGTTGGGCGTGAAGTCGAAGATCGTCGCCTACGTGCCGTTGGTGGAGAACATGCCGAGCGGGAGCGCGATCCGGCCCGGCGACGTGCTCACGATGCGCGACGGCACGACCGTCGAGGTCCTGAACACCGACGCCGAGGGGCGTTTGATCCTGGCCGACGGGTTGGCCATGGCGGTCGACGACAAGGCCGACGCGGTCGTCGACGTCGCCACCCTGACCGGCGCCTGCATGGTCGCCCTCGGCGACAAGGTCGCCGGGCTCATGGGCAACGACGACGACTGGGTTCTCCAGGTGCGGGAAGCCGCCGATCGCGCCGGCGAACCGGTGTGGCCGCTGCCCCTTCCTGACGAGTACCGCAAGCTGCTCGACTCCGAGGTCGCCGATCTGCGGAACATCAGCACCGGTAACTACGGCGGCGCCCTCACCGCAGGCTTGTTCCTGCGTGAGTTCGTGGACGGCGTGTCGTGGGCGCACCTCGACATCGCGGGCCCGGCCCGGGCGGGCAGCGACGACGCCTACTTGGTGAAAGGCGGCACCGGTTTCGGCGTGCGGACGCTCGTCGAGCTCGCATCGGGTTTCGAGGCGCCCACGCGCTGACGATTCTGCGCCGCGGCGACCACCTAGGGTGGCTGCTCGTGACGAGGGCGGCATGTCGACGCGGTCTGCTCTTCGCGCTGGGCGCGGCCGCGGTGGTGTCGTCGTCGGGGACGGTTCCCGCGGCCGCGGGCCCGACGGTCGACGACGGCACCGTGGGGGGAATTGTCGTGACGACAGTTCCGCCTCCCGAGCGGCGGGCCGCCGCCGCCTACTGGACTCCGGAGCGGATGGCCGCCGCGCCCGCGCTCGAGAAGGTCGTCGGTAAGCCCGCGCCGGCGTCGCTGAGCAACGCGACCTTTATCGCCGACCGGATCAAGAAGCCGTACACCACCCTGAACAAGCAGAAGACGGGCGTCGTGTTCGGGACGATCGCTCCGAGCTTCGATTTCCGTTGCTCCGGAACCGCCCTCGACGACCTCGCCGGTGAGTCGATGGTGTGGACGGCCGGTCATTGCGTGTTCAACGCGCCGTATCCCTACCGCGACGAGGACGATTGCACCGATCCCGATGACCCGCCGACGCAGCTGCCCGAGCTTTGTCCGGCCGAGTTCGGCACCGTCGGCGAGGTGCAGAACCTGGGTTTTCGTGCCCGGCATGCACTCGGGACCCGGGCTGCGGAAGCCGTTCGGAAAGTTCGTCGCGATCGACAAAGCGACCCCGACCGAGTACGAGACCACCGGGAACTTCCGGTTCGACTTCAGTGCCTTCACGGTGGGCACCAACAACCAGGGCCAGACACTGGCCGCGGCGGTCGGCGGGCGCGCCTTCACGACCGGCTACGACCTCGCCCCGAGCCGAGAGTTCAAGGCGACCAGCTACCCCGCGCTCTCCCCGTTCAACGGCAATTCCCAGTGGAAGTGCCCGTCCCGCATCAAGGGGCAGGATCCCTTCTTCGACGTGTTCGAGACCGAGAAGTTCGACGCGCCACTGGCGGGCGTGGACCCGCTCGAGATCAAGTGCGACATGACGGGTGGGTCGAGCGGCGGCGGCTGGCGCACGGGTGGCGCGGTCGGGTCGAACGTCAGCTACGGCTACGGCGCCATTCCCGATCGCCTCTTCGGTCCGTACCTCGGCGCCGAGGCCCAGGCGCTGTTCGACGAGCTCAGCGGACCTTGACGCCGCGTCGACTCGCCGGCGCGGAGCAGGGCTTCCTGATCCGCTGACCGGCGACCGTCAGTGGCCGGTGGTGGAGCCGTCGGCCAGTGTGGCGTGCGGCAGGCACAGGTCGTCGTACTCGGCGATCACGATCTCGGGCG